>JASFUN010000026.1:0-9190 GCA_050050255.1 Anaerolineales bacterium
CCTGATAGGTGACCGGACCTTCGGGAAAGGATCCGTGCAGGTTGTGGTTGAATTATCCGATGGATCGAGCATGAGGATTACATCCTCTCGCTGGCTTACACCCGAAGGTGAGATTATCGACGAGCAAGGGTTAGCACCGGATCTATGGCTGGGCGTGGAAGATGCCCATACTGAACGGGCCTTATTGCAGGCAGCGGATTGGCTTGCAGCAGAATTGGAGAATGGATGAGTCAGGCCGAAGTAAAAGTTGTTGCACGCAATCGTAAAGCCTCACATGATTATTTTTTAGAGGATCGATTCGAGGCGGGTCTGGTACTGCGCGGCACGGAAATTAAGTCCATCCGTACTGGACAGGTCAGCCTTAAAGAGGCGCATGTGGTCATCGATGGCGAGGAAGCCTGGATCGTGGATATGCACATTGCTCCGTATGAGGCGGCGAGCAACAACAACCATGAGCCGAAGAGGAAGCGCAAACTGCTCCTGCACAAGCGGGAGATAGAGCGCCTGTATGGCAAGATCCGGCAGAAGGGCTACACGATCATCCCAACCCAACTCTATCTGGTGCATGGACTTGCGAAGGTTGAGATTGCACTGGCGCGCGGCAAGCGAAAATATGATAAACGGCGGGAGCTCGCCAAGAAAGCAGCCCAGCGGGATGTAGAACGTGCTCTCTCACAGCGAGGCGGAAAGCGATGAGCATGCCTCATTCCATCGCTTCGGTCAACTTACTTCCAGACGAAGAGAAAGTAGCCATCTACCAACGTTTCATCCCCGATGCACTAATGGAGAGGTTTCAGATTCCGGATGATTTCCGAGACCGAAATGGCAATGTCTTGCTCACGATCAAGTGCCGGGAAGGGACGACTGACGTTGTACTGGATTTGAGGCACGAATTTGGAGCTGAGGATCCGCTGCTTTTCGCACACCTTGCGGATACCGTTAATGGTCAGATCCACGTCCTGCTGTACATCGTAAACAATCCAGATTCCCCCCGTTTTGATGTAGATAGGATGCCGGATGGCTCTCCTACCAAGTTTGGAATTTTTAAGCGCAATCTAGCGGCTGAGCAAAAGGCGATGGAGGCTGGTCTGGCACCTGGCCAGGTGCGAAGCGGTTTGAGATTACTCGAGGACGCAATCGCATCATTTGAGTTATTCGTTAGTTCATTAGGCCACCACATCTACTTTAACGAGCCGCTCTACTACCATAATGCGATTATCTTTGAGCGCTATGGATTCAGATACCAACAAGGTCGCCGTCTCATGCAAACAATCCATGAGGGCTTTCAGACAGGTGGAGAGCTGAACAGGCAGCTTGATGGGAGCACCCCCTTTCGCAAACCAGGGTTCGCTGATTCGATCCGGGGTCGCAGTTGGGCGCTTCATGACGGGGTTATGCAGAGGCCTTACACAGACGTCACGATGTATAAAGTCATAGGGGAAAAAGCGGACACAACCACCTTCCCCGATGCAAAGTGGTAGGTATGCGTATAGCCTTTTATTTATTTATGAAATACATAAAAAAGAGAATTGAAGGATAACGAGATATATGGCTATGCGCATTAATATAAATCTTCTGATATAATTCAGGCGAGGGGATGAAAGGTATCGACGGAGGCGGATAGCTGCAAACTGCAAGCCGAGAGACGCCGAACTCGCAAAATCAGCGTACTTTAAAAGTGCCAATCGCACTGACTTTGCGGCTCTGCCCGTAGCAGCGTAAGCTGACTGCACAGAGCTCCGGTCTACTCAGGTAGACCCGCCCTGCTTCGCCCGGCCTTGCCGGCTGAAGTTGCGGCGACAGAATGGCAAGGCTGCACCTGGGACCGTCGTGATCCCGGGCTAAGAAGATCTTCGGATCTTAGCGACTGGTCAACTGGATTAGTTTGTTGAAGAGCTGCCCGTTGACGAGAACAACACTTCAACTACGCTTGTAGATGTTTGTAAGCAGATTCCTTCGGACGCGGGTTCGAATCCCGCCATCTCCACCTAAAAAAATACCTCGATGCCGAGGTATTTTTGCCTTAATCTGAGCGAATGGGGTTTTTGAGCCTGAAACCGTGTCCCCGAACAGTTACGATAAACTCGCTCTCAGGATCTACATCTGCAAGACGGTCTCGCAAACGGCGGATTAAAGCATCGATCGCTTGATCTGAAACACCGACACCGTGCGTCCCCGGCCAAACATACTCAGCGATTTCCTCGCGCGGAACCACCCTGTCTATGCTCTGGTGCAGCAGTTCAAGAAGCCTGAATTGCGGAGGCGAAAGAGGTGGGTCTACCTCTATTTCACCGATCCATACCCTGTGTGCTTGAATTTCCATCCGAAGCAGACGCGCTTCGGCTAACGCCTGCTCGTCAAGGACAAGCGGCAGCGTGGCTTCCGATCCTATGAATGTTAATTTTATGGCGAAGGCTATCTGGATCTCATCCCCATCCTGTAATCTTTCAGGGGCGCTGATGCGCACACCATTTAAGTGCGTTCCGTTCTTGCTGCCGAGATCCTCAACAAAGTAACCGCCGTCTGATTTCTTGATTAGAGCGTGCTCACGGGAGACCTGTCGATCCGTAACGACAAGGTCGCAATCAGGACCTCTACCTATCACGAAACGATCTTTCGTTAATTGCCAGCGCTCCCCTCTTAATTCGCCCGTTGGAGCGACCAGGAATAGCGCTTCTTCGCTTGGGAACTGCATGCCTTCTCTCGGTTCGATCACAGCAAACTTATCAGAGTATAATGCAACTGACAATCTTATGCGTTAACTAAAGAGCGTGACAAACACGCCGATTTTTCCAGTCGCGCTCGTGTAGAGGAAGAGAGAACCGCAACGATGACCCTGGAGCCGGAGTATGTGCTCAAGGATCGCTATATCATTCAAAAACCCATCGGAAAAGGTGGGATGGGTGCCATATACCTCGCCTTAGACAACCGGCTTCAAGGACGCCGCTGTGCGATCAAAGAAGTAAAGCAGGAAGAGGGCCTCCCAGAATCTCTTATCCAGCAGAGCCGTGACCAGTTCTACCGTGAAGCCTCGGTGCTGGCGCAATTGGACCACCCCACTCTACCAAAGGTCTCAGATTATTTTGCCGAGGGCAATTTAGATTACCTAGTCATGGACTTTGTCCCCGGTGAAGACCTCAAAACCCTCATGGACAAAGCCCGAAGGAGAAATAAGTTCCTCCCCGTCGATGACGTCATGGCGTGGGCTGACCAACTCGCTGACGCACTTAGCTACCTGCACAGCCAGGAACCTCCGGTGATTCACCGTGATATCAAGCCCTCGAACCTTAAACTGACGCCTCAGGGCCGTTTGAAGTTGGTCGATTTTGGGTTAGTCAAACAGATGATCCCGGACGAACTGACCATCACCGTAATCCAGGGCCGCGGGACGGCTTTATATACACCCCTCGAACAATATGGAGGCGATGAAGGCCATACGGACGCGCGTAGTGATGTCTACGCCTTCGGTGCTACGTTATACCACCTGATCACAAACACACCACCACTAGAAGCGAAGCAGCGTTTTCTGCAGCCGGGCACGCTTCAAGCGCCACACATTATCAACCCGGAGCTGCCAAGGTCTACCAGTGAAGCTATCCTCTGGGCTATGGCACTGCACCCTGATGAACGGCCATCAACGGTAAACGAATTCAGAGAAGCGCTCTTTGCAAAAGGACCGCTGTTCCCGATATCACAAACTAAACCTATTGCTGATTCGATCATGGAACAGATTCCTGAGAGGACGGATCAGTGGCTGTTTGGGGCTGCGGCTCTGCTCGTCTTGATCGCGCTTATTGCCACGTTTACGTAGCAACTTCTCCACGATTAAAGAACCAATAACCAGCGATCAATCCCAAGCCACCCGAGAAGAGACTCGCCAGGAAAACTCCGCCCGCGCCTGTTGTTAACAGGAACGGAATGCTCCCGGGCATGGATAACGCCAGGTAGTTGTAGCCAACCATGGCGGCGGCGAATGTTATCAATGTTATCCTGACCCGGTGTGATTTCAGCTTTTCAGTTTGCGAACTGAGGACCCAGCTCGCTACGCTGATGGTCGCTGCCGCTACAAGTCCGGTGATGAAGTCGCCGAAACCCATCAGGTCATTGGGCGGCACCGCAGTTTCCCCCCCTGATCCAGCCGTCTCCGGCGTCGCTGTAGGTGAAACCGGCGTATCTGTAGGTTCGCTAGTCGGTGTAGGTAGTGGTGTCGGTGATATCACCGTTGCGACTGCTGGGACACCCTGCTGCACGTTCAACTGCAGTGTCTGAGACCTTCGAGCTTGGCCGGTTTGGGCGGTTACTGAAATCAACCCTGTTCGGTCCAGGGGCACATCCGCCTCTGCAACGCCGTCGGTTGTATTTGAAACGAGTGTGTAGGTCGGTATCCCTTCTACCTGCTGCGAGACTACAAACTCAACAGGTGTCTTATCTGGCACTGGATTTCCGTTGGCATCCACGATCGGTCCTGCGATGACCGAAACGATATCGCCGACTTGAAATCCTTGTTCAGTCTGCTCCTCTCCTTCGATACCGTCGCTGTTGTCCAGGAACAGCTGGATCGTCTGATCGGGATCCGGGGATGTCACTGTGATCAGATCATAGCCAATCCCAGGTATACTCACCGGCGATGCACCTATGGCGCTGTCCTCTAGAAACAACAGCTTTGCAGCCATATCGACAAAGATGCTGGAACTGTCGTAGAGTGCATAAAACACATCGACCTTACTGATGTCCGTGGCATCAAGGATATATGGGATATCATGAGCGAAGACCACTAACTTTTTGTCGCGCGCC
The DNA here is from genome assembly GCA_050050255.1 of Anaerolineales bacterium. Classification (GTDB taxonomy): domain Bacteria; phylum Chloroflexota; class Anaerolineae; order Anaerolineales; family E44-bin32; genus E44-bin32. Next base: position 4,795 of record JASFUN010000026.1, read on the forward strand.
AGATCGGGGCGCTGATCCAGAAGCAACTTCAGGGCTTCAGTTCCATAGGTCTGATCCCGGATATCCAGGACTGAAAACACCAGCCAATCCGCAAAACGGATAGCCTGATCAACATCATCTGCTGCGCTGAGCGGCACGGTCGGAACCGTCGCTGGTGGCACACCGAGGTAGTTGGCCAGGTCTGCCATGGAAAATGAACGCAGGTTCCAGGAACCTACTTCTCCTGTACCCCCAGGTCCAAACAATCTCACAATCGATGATTCCAGAGCGGTAATAGGCATGATCGCTTTCGGATCACAGGAATCGCACTGTCTTCTAGATCGGCTGTCAGTGAAGAAGACGATGCGCTCTCCAATCTCCGGCCTGCCGCCAACGCGATCGTCAATATCGTCCTGATTCGGGCTGATCAACGTTGCGCTCCGCCGAGCGATGTCAGTTGGTGTGCTCACATCCGTCCCGATCACAGACAGGTCATTTGCTTTCGCCAACAAACCGGGAGCTTCAAAAGATCCAAACAGCCGCAGTTTAAGGCGTAAAATTCGCAGCACCGATCGGTCTACCCTCTGCGCAAAACCAGGATCTTCCAGATACTTTGTAGTGAAAAATTCAAGTGTGGAGATGATCGTGGAATATTCATCCGGGTCCTCAGGGTTTCGGAAATCTGCGATCCAGAGAAGATCATTGCCTGCCAGGAAGGCATCACGTGCCACCAGGTGAGACTGGAAAGACAATTCGAGGGGGTCCCGAAAGCGTCGGATCGACCTTGCCCCAAGCGAATCGCTGAGCGCTATACCGCCGCCTTCCCGCCATGTTGATAAAGGCTCAAGTTCCATCAACTGAGTAAAAGCCTGCGGATCGAGACTCACCGGGCGGGTGGTGGCTCTGATATTTCCCGTAAATCCCTGATAGCGAATGTGAGAGGTCATGAACCCATCGGCAGTTTCGTCTGACTCGCCCGGCGTCGTTTCCGCAACCGCGAAAAATGGGCTCAAGTCAATCTGTTTGAGTTGTTCCAACGATTTTCGGACCGTGGCCACCTCCTGGTCCGATGAACGATCGCTGCTACCTAATCCCGGGAAATGTGTCGCGATGACACCCATTTTGTTTTCAGATCCCGTGTGTATCCCGGACATAAATGCCCTGCCCATCTGGCCAACCCAGAACGGGTCCCCCCCGAAACTCTGCACACCGATATCTCCAGATTGTGAAATTCGGGTATCTTCGAGCACATCAAGGGACGGGCCGACAAGCAAGTTGATGCCTAGTGCTTCCAATTCCTTTCCCAAGGTTGAACCAGCTTGAAAGGCAAGTGAGGCATCCCAGGTCGCACCGATCGCCATCTGGGATGGTATTTCTGAAAGGCCTTCCAGGATCTGGCTGTACATGTCATTGCTCGAAGACAGCTCCATAGTAATGAATAGTGGTACATAAACTGATGATGTGCTGTCTGGTTCTTGAGGGTTCGGGATCGTACCGAGCAATGAAGCTTCTCTGTTGAGGTCTTGAAGCTTGTCTGTGAGGCTAGCAAGATCACCTATTGTGCCAGGTGAAGCCGTAAAGTTGTTATTCTCGCGATCGAGAATCACACCGGATACATGATGGTTCACGATCAGGTCATAGATGGCCGAATCATTGTCGAAGTCCGCACCCTCAAAGGTAACCAGGAACAGCTGCCCTACCCGCTCCTGCGGAGACATGCGCGCCAGGATATCGGCGGCAGGATCGGACTGCTGTCTGACATCTGCAGCGGGACTCGCAGCGATGGTAAAAATTAAAAGCAATAAGAGGAGGGACTTCTTCATCGATTGAAGTATACCCACCTCACCTGTCATCAACAAGAGAGTGAGCGAAGAAGTCTATATTTTGTGACTATGCGAAGCTTCTTTCTGAAGTGCAGTACGCAGAGCATTTCTTCGACGGTGTCCCGATAACATCTCGAGCTTGCGCACACCCAGGGGGTCTATCTTGCTTCGCAGCAGCTTAAGTTCTTCACGTGTCGGAGGCACGGTTTCTAAAAGGTGGTCTGCAATTTCCAATTGAAATCCGGTTTTTGCTTTGATCCGGTCGATCGATACACCCGGATGCATCGTTTTAAGACGCATCCTCCCTTCTGGAAAATCGAACTGTCCAAGATCTGAAACCAGATATACCGGTCCACCACCCCGCGTCCTTGCCTGATTGTGCCCCAGACCCGACAAATGGTCCAAGCTCTCAACGAACGTAACCCTCGAATGTCTTGGGACATACAAAAAGGTTTCAGGCATGTAAGTTGTCACGTCAGGGATGCCGCCCGTACCTGGCAGTCGCAGCCTCGGTTTCTGGTAATCTTTCCCAATCGCTATGTTATTGAAGTTGCCGTGCGCGTCGATCTGGCCAGGCCTGAAAAACTCTTTTGGCTTCACGCTGGGCAGGAGATCTGCAGCAGCCTGGACGAAACCAAATGAAGTCATAGCACGATCCAACCAGAGCGATTCAACACTGGCAATACCAAGAGGCGCACCTTCCTGGCAGACCGTTTGTCCAATCGCAGAGGCAAAATAAGCATGTGGGGCATGCGTGTGCCATGCGAGCAGATAACCCGCGGCGACGAGAGGCGTGGCCAGACCTTGCGCAAGTACGTCGCCATCTCGCACCTGGCGGGCGATGCATGCGCAGATAAGTTCATCTATCGTCCAGTCGTAATCACTCATTGATTGCCCCCAACTCATTTCGAAGCTTCACCGCCCTGTCCGGATAATCGGTAATAATCCCATCTACCCCCCAGGATAGCAATGTCCTCATCCGGACCTCATCGTTTACCGTCCAGACGTTGACCCTTTTACCTTTTATTCTTGTCTGGCTAACCAGCTTTTCTGTCACGAGACCATCGTAAGGATGGTAAGTTGAATGAGGGGTCAGCGACCTTACAAACCACCTGACGATTGGCGGTGTCTTTTCGTGTACTAGCAAGGCGATCCTATCACTGCTTACGAATCTGGCCGCCCGGAACAGCTCCAGCGGATTGAATGACGAATACAGGACTTGTTTTTGCAAACCGAATTTAGAAACCATTGCGATTGTTTTCGCAGTGACATCTGTTGCCACCCGGTTGTATTCAGTTAATTCAAGGTTATACAGGATCCTGTCTCCCAAGCATTCGAAGACGTCCTCTAATCTTGGAATACCAACGTGTTCATATACATGACTATGGTGTGAGCCTGCATCGAGACGCTGTAGATCCTGCCATGACCAATCGGCGATTCGCCCTACTCCATTTGTAGTGCGGCTCAGCGTCTGATCATGGAAAACAACCAATTCATCATCACTGGACAACTTAACATCGAGCTCAACCGCGTCCGCTCCCATTTGCAGTGCTTTTTCAAAGGCCGGGAGCGTGTTTTCTGGCGCAATTGAAGATGCCCCGCGATGAGCAATCACCAACGGGGCATCGGTTATCCAGCTGATATTCGAAGATGCCATCAAATCTCCACGAAGTAAGCCTCCGCAGCGCGGTTGAGGAGATCCTTCGACATGGTGGGATCCTGATTTGTGTACCTTGAGATGTCTAATATTTGGTCACACATATCCCGCGGATGCGATGCCCGCAGCTTGCGGTTCCGCTTTATGTACCATTCCTGAAGAAGGTATGCCAGGCCGCTGTCGGAATATTCGACCCCCTTGTGGGCCGCCGTTCGTTTGAAAATCTCTCGATAAGCCTCATAGGACGGATCTTCAACCTCAATCTTATGTCGCAGGCGTCGCAGGAACGCTTCGTCGACGAGGTCTTTAGGAGGCAAGTTCGTCGAGAAAACAACCAGCACATCGAAAGGTACTTCCACTTTGCGCCCAGTGTGTAGTGTCAGGTAATCGATACGATTTTCCAATGGGACGATCCAGCGGTTCAACAGGTCGCGCGGCCGTACCTGCTGGCGGCCGAAGTCATCGATGAGAAAAACACCGCCATTCGCTTTCACCTGGAAAGGAGCCTCATAAAATTTATTCACGTCGTCGAAGACAAGATCCAGCCCGGGCATCGTCAATTCGCCCCCCGTCACGACAAATGGCCGCCTGATCCGCACCCATCTTGGGTCCCGCTTAGCACCAGTCTTAAGGGAGCCAGTGCCTTCTTGAGCGGTCTCTTCATCCGGTGAGAGTTGATGATTGACCGAGTCATAAAGCTTGACTACCTGACCATCAACGTCAATTGCGAAAGGTATGTACATATCTTCCTGAAGCAGGATATTGCCGATCGCGCGGGCGATCGATGTCTTCCCGTTTCCGGGAGGTCCATACAGGAAAATGGAGGTCCCGGAGTTCACAGCCGGACCAACCTGGTTGAAAGTTTTCTCGGAAAGGACCAGCTCGTCGAGCGCATCACGCATCACGTGTTCGTGAACGGTTGGCCTGCCCCGGCTCT
>JASFUN010000027.1:0-9187 GCA_050050255.1 Anaerolineales bacterium
GAGATTGCCTCCTACGAACTCCACTTAAAGTACCTGCGCATTCCCTTTCGATTGCTCCTGCCAGCGATCGCCGTTCGGGCTGCACTACCCTGGGTTGAGTTTCCCCAGGACGTGCTGATCGTGCTCACTCACGTGCTTCAGATTTGGATCATCTTCGCCATCGCCCTTTTCGCCCGCCGCTCCTTTGTGATGGTGCGTGAAATGCTGCTAGAGGAGCACCCTGTGGATGTGGAGGACAACCTGCAGGCACGCCGCATCATGACCCAGTATCAGGTGATCAATCGCATTGGCACGGTGCTGGTCTGGGTGCTCGCCATCGGAGCGATGTTGATGACCTTCGACAGCGTACGCCAGTTTGGAATCAGCTTGCTGGCGTCGGCAGGTATTGCCGGGGTAGTGCTTGGCTTTGCTGCTCAGAAGAGCCTGGGGACCCTCCTGGCCGGGATCCAGATCGCCGTGAGCCAACCCGTTCGCCTCGACGATGTCGTCATCGTCGAGGGAGAGTGGGGGCGTATCGAGGAGATTACATTAACCTACGTCGTCGTTCGAATCTGGGATGAACGGCGCTTAATCGTTCCCGTGACCTACTTTCTAGATAATGCTTTTCAGAATTGGACCTACACATCAGCAGAGATCCTTGGCACAGTGTACATCTACGCCGATTACAGCGTCCCGGTTGAAATGGTCCGTAAGGAATTAAAGAACATCCTTGACAGCACCGACCTGTGGGATGGGCGTTTGTGGAGCTTGCTGGTGACCGACTCTACGGAGCGCACGATGGAGATGCGCGCGCTGGTCAGCGCTGCTAATTCGTCCAAGGCGTGGGATCTGCGCTGCCTGGTTCGAGAGCGCTTGATCGATTTCCTGCAGAGGGAATACCCGGGCAGCCTGCCGAGGGTGCGATTGGAATCCCGCCCAGCAATTCCCGAGGGGTGATCACAGCTTAGCGCATCTACGCGGCGGTCATCACCCGGCAGCGTCAACTCATGATCTGCCTCTGGTGATGCCGGCCAGCCATGCTCTCACAATGGAGTGGTTCCCCTACTGGTTAAGGCCAGGTCCCCATCACCTGCCGCAAGATTCCGAATTCGCCAATATGGTAGGCGTTGTGATCGGCGACGAGCAGAACTTCGCGCAGAATCGTGTAGCCCTCAGCGTGAGGTAAATCCGAGTAGAGATCGACCTCCGGGTCCTCCACCAGGGCGGTCAGATCAGCCAGGTCTGCCCTGAAAGAATCAACGGTGGCCTTCCAGTCTGATTCGTCCGCAATTGATCCGGGGCTGGGCCAATAACCGCGCGGCCAATCGGGGGATTGATGGGCTGGATCGCGGATGAACTCGAGGATATCCCACTGGGTGATGCGCATGTGCTCAATCAGATGCCAGGGGCTGTAAGGCACATTGGGCGGATTTTCGTTGATCTTATCCAGGGGAAAATCGGATATTGCCCGCTCGAAATCCATATGTGCGTTGCCGCCATGCAGCAGCGCAAGCAGTTGATCCCGCATAACTTTACCTTCATTCATCTCGAGCCACCTTTCTACACCGGCACTTGCCTATTGTAGGCTATCTGGCCTGCAAACACATGCACAGGACTGAGGTTGATCTCTTCAGGTGAGTTTGTGCGCGGGGTCAAAGAAGGGAGACACATGCGTGTCTCCCTTGAGTGTTATGCCTATGGTTTGGTCGTTGCGTAAGTGCAAATCTCTAGCGAGGATGGAGCAGCCCCCCGATTAATTGTTGGGCATGCAGATCACGCCTGCGATCTTCCACTCACCAGCGAGTTTCTGCAGATAAACCTGGAACTCATGGCCTTCAAAACTGGTCTCGACCGAGACGCGTGCTTCCTCGCCCATGGGGCTCAGGTCGACCTGTTTGATCGAGAAGCTCTGCGGAACATCCTGTGCGCAGAGCAGCGGGTCGGCTGGCAGTCCATCCGTTTTCATCTCTTCGATGCGCTCGATGAACTCCGAGCTCAGAGCGCCCTGATCCTGGTATGAACCATCCTGCAGTGGGTTGCGGAATTCATCCGTCTCCGCGTCGTAACCCAGGTTCTCCAGGTACCAAGCATAGAAGTCGCTCACGACCTTTTCTGGCGATTGCGCTGGCTGGGCGCTGGCGGTGCTGCAGCCAACCATAGCGATGGCGAGCGTCAAGGCTCCTGCGAATTGAACCAACTTGACGTACGTGGTGGGATCACGGTCTGCAGCTGACTGAGAATTGTAATTCTTCTGAGAAAGGCTGTTTGAAATCATCGTAGACCTCCGTTGTGACCGTAGGTTTTTATTACCGGTCAGCTCATTCAATGGGTATGTTAGCTTGCAGAGATCTAGAATTCATCCAGCAACTGGCGGGGCATGGGGTAGCTCTGTGTCGAGATTTTGGGCTGATCGGGTGGCCAGGTGACAAATTGTTCATTGAGTTTGGTTTAAGCATTTGAGATTTGATGCAGGGCAGGATCCTTGATCAGAGCTGCGCGATCATCTCGCTGCGATGAAACGAACGGGCACCAATCCACAGCAGGAGCGCGTTGACGCTCCAGAAAACTGCGCCGAGCAGCACAACCATAAGAGTATTGAAGTAGATCACACCAGCTGCCTGTCCGATCACGAGCAGAACAATGGGCAAAACCATCGAGCCACCCAATTGGTACGCTTCCTGAAAGCCCTTTACGCGTGCGGAAACGATGACCATCGAGCTCAAACCAAGACCCGCAGCTGCAGGTGCGACCCAGAATGCCAGGAGAATCCACATCAAATTCGGGAAGAAGATCCGGCCCATGACCGACCAGTTGGCAATGTTCACGACGAGCGCATAAACAATGAATCCAAAGAAAGACACCGCCCACGCAGGGATCCATGCCGATGCCAGCTTTCCGATAAGAAGTTCGCTGTCGGTGGTAGGCGTATAGATCAACGCCTCCAGGGATTTGCGCTCCTTTTCGCCCGCAAAGCTGTCCGCTGCGATGACGCTTGCCACCATGAGCGGGATGATCAGGAACATCGGCGCCATGAAATATACAAGTGCGAGGATGATGATTAATTCATCCATGGGAAGGTCTTTATAGCCAGAAAACATCGTGGCGGGCATATTGTCGATGAATGTTGAAAGTTCCTCGAATGCATCCAGCGGGGCGTACTGTGCCGCCAGCGAGACGCCAATCGGGATGATGACCAGGAAGATCAACGGCACGATGATCATCGGCAGTAGCACCCCCTTCTGGCGAGAAACGACTTTGAGATCTTTTTCGACGATGGCGCGGATAGCACGTAGATTCATTCAGGAAGCTCCGTGTGATTATCACTGTGCAGTGCAAAATAGACATCCTCGAGCGTGACTTCATCTGGCTGAACTCGATAGATGTCAACATCGGCTTGAATTAGACGTTTAATCAGGTCGGGTACGCCGGTGCGCGTTAGTCCCGTGACCTGCAGCAAGTTGTCGGCTCCGCGTTGAACCTGTAATGATGGAATCCGCTCCAGAGCTGCCATTGCCTTGTCGAGCATGCCTGGTGAGATTTCGATTTCCAACTGTGTCCCTGCGCGGTATTTATCTGCCAGTTCACGCGGCGATCCCTGGGCCAGCACGCGACCGTGCTCCAGGACGGCAACTCGATTACATAAAAGTTGGGCTTCCGTGAGGTTGTGAGTGCACAAGAAGACTGTATGTTCACTGGAGGCGGTCATCTGTTTGATCAGTTCGTGCACGTTCCGGGCGGCAACCGGATCCAGCCCTGAAGTCGGCTCGTCGAGGAAGAGCAGCTCCGGATCGTGGATCAATGCACGTGCCAGAGCAAGCCGCTGCCGCATGCCCTTACTGAATGTGTATACATACTGTTTGCCGGCTTCAAGCAGGTCGAAGCGCTCGAGCAGATCGTGAACGCGGCGGTCGATTCTTTCCGGCTTCACGCCATAAAGATCAGCGAAAATGCTCAGGTTCTCGAACCCAGTCAGGCGCTCCTCGAGCGAGGGGTTCTCGGTGAGCACGCCGGTACGCTTGCGCAATGCCGGCCCATCAACCAGTGGATCGAAGCCCAGTACGCGCGCCTGTCCGGATGTGGTCTGAAGTGCGCCGTTCAGCAGGCGCACGGTCGTAGTTTTTCCGGCGCCGTTATGGCCCAGAAACCCAAACACCTCCCCACGTCGGATTTGGATGCTCAGATCATCGACTGCCCGGAATTCACCGAATGATCTGGACAAACCTTCGGTGGCAATGACCAGATCTCGGGTTTCCATTATCATCCATGACGCTCCTGTCGAGCGTGATGCTCAGCTGCTACGCTGCCATTCAATCAAGAATGCCCCTTCGGCCTCTTCACCTTCAACCACAAAGCTGTAGCGCCCATCTTGCTCAGCTGTGAAGGTGTGGCTGTCCTCAATGGAATCGACGGGGCTTGCAGTAAAAATGACCTCGCCAGCGGGGTTTTCAATTGTAAAAATGAGGCTGCCCGATTCGAGGCTTAGGTCATAGTTGACGATAACGCTCTCTCCCGCCTCGAATCTTTCCTGGCTGACCTCACGCCCACTGAATACTCGATAGCTGCAATCCATTTTCTGAGAGCCATTGAAGCAAGCCCAACCGACGCGCAGGCTGGAAGCCGATGAGCAGGAACTTATCAACATCGCAAATGTAAGTATGATGATCAGGACGAGTGTTTGAATTTTTCTCATATTGTTTTTCCCTCCTGATTGTTTAATAGATACGTAAAGCCGGGAATCGTAGGTGAACCTAGCTAGCGGTTTCCATGATGGTCGATAAAGCATGTGAAAACAGCCCGATGCTCAGCAAGATGATCATCATGGTGACATCGCCGTAATCCAGGGCTGTGAATGCAATTGCAAGCGCGGCCATAGCCATGGCGACCGCCTTGAAGGCTAATGCGACCGTGGCTCGAAGTTGGCTGTTCATCTAACAAAAACCTCCATGTCTGGGTTTGGCGTGATAGCACAATCAAATTTAATCGAATTTGATGTCTCGGACACCACGCGCCTGGGGAGAATCCGACTGGCCAGGTGGACAGTCGGATTATTGATATACCGTCATGAAAAGGCTGCGTTTTCCTGCCCAAAAAGGAACTGCAGAAAGGCGGACTTTCAGATAGATTCGCTCAGTGCGATTACCAGGCCAGTGCGTGGATGAACTTCCGAATTGAGAATTCTTCGCCGCTCAGAAGTGTCTGAGCTTTGAACAGTCGGGCCATCAACGCGACCATCCCGAAGCCGGCTGCCAAGATCAGTGCTGCGCTAGCGGCCAGCTGCCAGACCGGGACGCTGGTGCTGGTCAACCTCAACGCCATCGCAACAGGAGCCGAGAAGGGGAACATGCTGAGGATCACAGCCAGGAGTCCGTTCGGTGATTGGGCGATAGCCGTCCCAAGGTAAAAGGGGATCAGCATGGGCAGGCTGATGATAAAAATCCAGACTCGGCTGCTCTCGAGGTCCTCCACCATCGCGCCAAAACCAGCCATAATCCCGGCATACAAGATAAAGCCACCCAGCGCGAAGGGAAGAAGCCAGAGCAGTTCTGGTCCAGCGAGTTGGACGTTGTTAAGCGAACTCAAAACTTCACCACCGGTGATGAGTGAGGCAATCCCGGCCAGGAGAGCCCAGATTGCATACTGCAGGATGACCAAAATCCCATAACCGAGCACTTTCCCGGCCAGCATCTGGCGGGGCTTGATAGAGACGAGCAGGATCTCAAGCACCCGGCTGCTTTTTTCCTCGGCGAGGCTCTGAAATAGATACCCACCGCCGGTGAAGAGCGGCATCATGACCAGGACGCCCACAAAATAGGGGATCATCGAAAATCCGGCTGCCTCGCCGTCACCCTGGGCGTCCATCCTGATGGTCTCCAATCCGTCTGCGTTGAAAGGCCATCTCAGTCTTCTAACCTCTTCCGTCCCGATCTCCGGGTTTAGATTGTGGATCAGGAGCCACTCAAAGATCTCTGTATCCGGTGGGTTAGCGTCGAGTGAAAGACTGATACGTTCTACATCCCCCGTTTCCCGGTAATCCGGACTGATGAGGTAGTAGGCGTCGATGCTGCCGTTTTGCAACGCATCCCGGGCTGTGTCGATCGAGGCAAACTCCTCCAGTGATGAAGCGGGGATGTTTTCAGGGGTTCGCTGGATCAGCCCGGCTTGATCGACGTAGCCGATGGTGATCTGCTCTTGAGAGCCCTCTTCAGGTGTCTCAATCGGCTCGAAATCTGTCGGACCGAGTCCTTCAGTGAACAAGCCGATGACGATGATGATTAGGGGCAGCGCTATCGTGGTGATGATGTAACCACGCTGGCGGATTTTCTGCCGAATTTCGCGAAGTGCCACAATAAAGATTTTGTTCATGGTGCTCAATATTCCTCTCGTCTGTTTCCTTGTGAGCCTGACCCTAACCCGATTGGCGGATTGCCTGCCATATTTCTGCGCCGCTCAGTCGCTGGCCGTAAAGCAGCATGGCGGCACGGAAAATACGGGCGACAGCCCACACACCCCCCAGCAAGCAGAGGGCGATGGCCCCTGCTGCGCTGACAAGCTGCCAGGTTGGAACGGTAGTCAGCGTCATGCGAACCAGCCCAAAGGTTGGGGAAGTCAGCGGGAAGATCGTAAGGGCAACTGCAAGGACACTGTCGGGGGCGTTGACGATGAACCCGATTAGGTAAAGCGGGGTCATCCCGACGAAACCCAGCAATCCCGCCAACTGGCGTGCATGTTGACCGTCCCCGGCGATGATCCCCAAACCTGAAGCGATGGTCGCGTATAGAAAGTATCCCGGGATGCCCAGCAGCAAGGCCCAGACGATGGCGCGTGTGTGGATTATGCTGGGGCTGAAGGTGAGCGATCCAGAAAGCGCCAATACGAGCGCAATCGAAGCACCGATCATCCATATCCCCAGCTGGGCAAGGCTGACCATCGTCATGCCAAGCACTTTGCCGGCCACGAGCGTACTTGGTCGGATCGAGGTGACCACCATTTCCATGGCGCGTTGATCTTTCTCTCGGACGATCGCCATCCCAAGTTGATTGGCGCCTGTGAATACGGAAAGTGCAAAAAGCATCCCGAGGGCTACAGGCGTGACCACCCGGATCAGCAGCCCCGGGCCTTCCGTGACGCTGGCATGACTTTCCAGCGAAGTGTAGGTGAAGAGTGCCGGGTTCTCGAAACGCTCGAGGATCCAGGCTGGCTGGTCAGGATGAGCAGCCTGACGCAGGTAGCTTTCAAGGGCCGATTTTGTCGTCTCGCTGGGTTCCTCGTCTGAATACAGTACCGGTCTTTCACCCTGAGCATATCCTTCCGGGATGACCAGGTAAGCCTGGATGGCACCCGACTGGAACGCTTGCTCGGCAGCTTCGACGCTGGCGAGTGTAGTGATCTGCAGGGTTTCGCCTTCGAAGGAGTACTTGCCGATACTTTCAATTTGCCCGGATCGATCGACGAGACCCATCGGCGGAAGCCCACCCCGGGTTTCTCGCAAAATGGGTATTGCACCTGCGACGACCATCAGGGCGGGGAGTCCGAAAGTTAACAACAGAAATGTGCCTGACCGCACCCGCCGCCAGAAGGTGGTCCGGGCAATCAACCATAGTTTTTTCATGTTGTTTCCCCCCGGTCTAATGCTTGCTTGCCGACGACTTTCACAAAGATCTCTTCGAGGGAAGCGCGCAGCTCTTTAAAACCTTTCAATTGAACCGCAGCTGCATTCGCCAGGGCTTTAAGCACTTGCCCGGGTTCGACGCCCTCTTTGAGCAACAGGCGATAGGCACCATTGGTACGTTCGAGGTGGGCTATTTCAGGGAGTTCCGGCATATCGCCTTCAACTTCGACCTCAATCGCATGAGGAGCGTAGCGTTTTCGGATCTCCTCCACGCTTCCGTAAAGCACCCTTCGGCCGTGATCGATCAGCATGATGCGGGAGCACATCTCTTCAACCCGGTTCATCTGGTGGGTGCTCATGATGATCGCTGCACCGCGCTCACGCAGACTGTTGAGCAGCGACTTGATGAGCTGTGTGTTGATCGGGTCCAGTCCAGAGAAGGGTTCATCGACGATGATCAGTTCGGGTTCGTGCATCGTTGCAGCGACGAATTGGGCTTTCTGGCTCATGCCGCGGCTGAGCGCCTCGATCTTCCGCTCGCGGACATCCCACAACTCGACGATGCGCAGGTATTTCTCGGCGCTCTCACGTGCCTGCGCTACCGATAAGCCCTTCAGCTGCCCCAGGAAGAGCAGCGTGTCGATCAGGGTCATGTCTTCATATAATCCGCGCTCTTCGGGCAGATAGCCGATATGTGCTTTTTTCTCTTCATTCATCGGCCCTCCGAGCACCTCAATCTGACCGGAATCGGGCTTGATGATATCGAGGATCATGCGTATCGAGGAGGTCTTGCCGGCCCCGTTCGGACCAAGCAAGCCAAAAATTTCACCATGACCTACCTCGAAACTAATCCCGTCAACCGCTTTGACGTTCGCGTAGGTTTTAAAAAGATTCTGGACGCATAACGCCGTGTTGTTATCTTGCATATGGGCCTCCCGGAGAATAGAAATTCAGCAAAGGTCTGGATAGTTCGGTATGGCTTAAATCTATCAAAACTGGCCAACCGATCTAACAATAGATCGACCAGAAAGGGGACTGAACATCAAGACTAGTGTGGACCTGGCCAGATGGCGAGGTTGGATGCTGGAGCCCCTTCTCGTTCGTGAGATGGATTCAAGTTCATAGCAGATCGGTATCTTCAGAGGGGGTATAGAGTTGATAGCCTAATCTGGTAAGCAGTGCCGCACCGATGCCCGTGCTTGCGCTCAACAATACAAGCGGGGCGCCGATAAAAGGAACATAACCCAGAGCGTCAACCCCGATGCTGACCAGGCTTACGCAGATTAGATAGATCAACCTTGGCGGCGCATTCACCGCTATGCGCTGCCGCACCAGGTCGGCCGATAAGCCGCCGATAGCGATCCAGCCTACGGTGACCAGCAGGAAGGTTACTACCAGGCCGGCGATTGAAACCGGAATCAAGATGACCGTGAAAGCCAGTTGGATGAAAAGCACCAGTCCGACCACGCCGGACAAAGCACCCACAGCTATGCTTACAAGCAGATGGTCCCTGATGGTTAACTCGATGCGCCTGAGCGGCCGGGGGACTAAGCGTTTCAGGAACAGAGCAAACAGGATCATCATCACTATCTGGAGCAG
>JASFUN010000028.1:0-9115 GCA_050050255.1 Anaerolineales bacterium
CGCAGTCCATAGGCTGGACCAACAGCCGACGACTGCCTTGATAAGCTTGGTTTCACCGATTACATTCAGATAGGTATCCTGTTGACCGGCAAAAGATAGGTCTGGAAGATCTTCCGCTGTCGCTGAAGATCTCACAGCTAAAGGGGCTTCCTCCAATTGGTGCAAAACCTCCTGGAGGGCATTTTTGATATCGGGGGGAAAACGGCCTAGAGAGAACGCTGAACGGATGATTTCTGAGGCACCTTCGAGCGCTTGAAGCTCAACATCCGCCACATCCGCCAGAGCCCGGGTTATCTCTTGCGCCAGCGCGTTTTCGCTTACGAATTCCCGGTATGCGCTGGTTGGGAGGACAAACCCGGGGGGAACGTTGAAGCCAGCGCGCGTGAGACGGGCGAGGTTTAACGCTTTGCCACCGGCGTTTTCAAGCGAGATCTCTGAAGAATTGAGCGATAGAAGCATCGTCTGATAATCAGTTCCTGGAACTCGTCATGCGTGCTGGCTAAGTATAAAAGTAATATCCCATTAGTCAGCCGTAGAGAAGGTTTATGACGCCCACGCGGCTGCGGGAAGGAAGGCTTTACAAAGCTGCAAATGGGTCCCGTTATCAGCGCAGGCGATCGCACCACGGTTATTCACGCGCACATCCGGAAGCAATTGTACTCATGAATCCGGGTCGCAAACAGCGCTGTGGCTATTATCCACCAATCGATGAAGCGGGATGGATCGCCGCGCTTATGGTGTATCCTCTCATCGGAAAAGGGAGATATGTTAAACAGTAATTAAGAGGGATTCCCCGTTAACCTATGTAAAGAGAATGTCATGCGAGGGCAGGTTTTGCATGCGATCGGCAACTGAAGAAAAAAGGCTGTTGGAAAAGGCGAAACGTGGTGACCGGCGAGCCGTCGGTCGCCTATATGATGACTTATTCCCTGGGGTTTACGGCTTTGCACGCATAAGGCTGCCGACGGCACAAGATGCAGAAGACGTCGTTTCCGAGACATTCCTTGCGGTAGTGGATCGATTGCCCGAATTCAAATGGAATCACGCAGGCGGTTTCAAGGCGTGGGTTTTCCAAATTGCCCGCAGTAAAATCGCCAATTTTTACCGTACCAATGGCCACATCGTGTTGGGGGAGGATAGTCATCCCAGAGGTGATAAGCCCAGCTCCTCTGATGTAGAAGATATCGTGCACCGGAGTGAGATGAGGGCTGCCTTGATGGGAGCTATCCATAGGCTGCAGCCGCGCCAGGAAGAGGTCGTTCTTCTGCGTTATTTTGGCGGTCTTCGAAACAGGGAGATAGCCGAGGTGCTGGCTATCAATGAGAAGACTGTATCGGCGCATGTGAGCCGGGCTCTCAAGTTTCTGCAGGATGAAGTGGATCGTATTGAATTATTGGAGGCGCCATGAACCCGGATCAGACACACAGGATGGAAGAGATACTGTCGGGGATGCGACCAAATGCTTCCCCCGCCTTTCGGGATGCACTCCGCGCTGAGATTCAGAGTGCAGCGGCTGTAAAAAAACACGGGCCATCATGGTCGTTAGCTGCCCTCGGCTGGACGCGAGCCTGGAAGCCGCTTGTCCTGGTCTTCGTGCTTGCCACGCTCTATGTGTTCTTAACGCCGACCGGGCGAGCGCTGGCGCAGAAGCTCTTACGTGTCGGCATCTACCTTGTGACAAATGGGCCGACCGATGCAGAAGGGTATATCACCTCGCCGCCGGCGCCAGGAGATGTGGTCACACTTGAAACGAAACGGGTCTATCCTGGCGATGGGAACGCACAGTCGATCGCCGGCTTCCCGGTTTACTTCCCGACATATCTGCCTGAGGGCTATCATCCTCTGACTGACCCGCCGATTGAATTGGTTATCAATTCGCAAGGCCGGGTAGCTTCAGCCGAGGTGATGTTTGTGGATCAAAGTGGTGAGCACCTGCTGTATCTCAAGCAGTATCCAATCGCGGAAGATGATGAAGTGGCCGACATCCCGCTGGGATCGGCGGGCGCTTCGGTCGAAAGCGTGGCGGTAAACGGACAGGGAGGGTTGTGGCTGGAGAATTTTGAATGGGGCACACACGCAAATCCAGAAACGGACAACCAGCTGGTTGAGTACAACCTGCTGATATGGACTCAACCTGCCGGGCCGGGAAGTGAGCTCTATTTCTGGCTGGGGTCACAGGAGCAGCTGCCTATGAGTGAACTGATGCGTGTAGCAGAATCGTTAGCGCTTAACAGCCCGGGGTGGTAGCGGGCTGAGCGTAGAAAGAACCCTGGAAGTACACTCCTGGGATTTACCCGGGAAGTCCGATCTCACGACGGTTCTGCTCGGTGTCCTTGTACACGCGCCACTCTTCCACGAAGCCATCCTTAAGCTTAGCCGTCCAGAGCGCTGGACCATCGAGGGGCTCAAAGGAACAAGTTGAATAGCCGCTTATCAGCACAATATCACCCCGCGCTTCGATATATTCGAAATGGTTGCGGTAGTCCGGATACTCTTCGAAGAACAGCCTCCAGCTGGCGACCATGTTTTGCTTCCCCTTGTGGACATCATCGCTGCTGTCAATAAACACGTGGTCCTCGCTCATCAGATCTGCAAGGCCGGCCAGATCACGATTGTTGATGTGCTCATTGAACAATCTTACTGTGGAGAGAGGGTCGGGTGGTTTCATGTTCAGGGCAAGCGCAAATTGTGATTTTCCGAAATTTGTATCGGGTTTTTGGAGCCGCTTCAGGGCGCTCATCTCCTCAAGTATTTCAGTGGATGGATGAATTGCGATTGTTGTTTATACTCCTCGATATGCGGTTCAGTGCTATTTTCAATCCTGGCAATTAAACACCTGATAAGTACGCGAGGCCAAGCGAGTCGGGGCCTATATGGATCCCCAGGACCGGTGTAAGTTCGGAGATGATGATCTCATCAGGTTGAAATCGCTGGCGCGCTTCTTTGGCCATCTCCCAGGCCCATGCCTCCGCGTCCGTATGGACCACAGCAATCCGCCATGGGCGCTCTGAAAGACGCTCTTCCAGCAATTGGAGCAGATGAGGGATCACCCTCCTCTTTGTCCTGACGCGCTCCAGAGGTTGGATCGGACTTGCACAGATCTCCATAACCGGGAAGAGTTCCAGCGTCGACGCAAAGAAATGTGCGAATTGGCTGATCCGACCCCCGGTGAGCAGGTATTTCGTGTTCGTTATGGCGAAGACGACCCCGGCGCGCTCCCTGGTCTTTTTCAGGAGATCCAGGACTTCCTCCCGGCTGGCTCCTGCACGAGCAGCGCGAGCAGCTGCGAGTACCTGGAAACCGAAGCCCATCGAATTTGAGTCGGAACTGACCACTCGGACATCGATATCTTCTACCATCTCGCTGGCCAGCTTTGCAGCGCTGTACGTGCTCGAAAAAACCTCGCCAACGGTAATCGTCAGGATAGGTTTACCATCCGCGCCTAACCGCTCGTAGACATCTTTGAACGATCCAGGGGTGGGCCCGGAGGTCTTCGGGATGGATTTGCTTGAGCGAAGGCGTGCAAAGAATTCCCTGGGGCTTATATCGTAATCGAGGAAGGATTCCCCATCCCAGATGTACGGCAGGGGCACGACGTGGATGTCGAGTTCTTGTCGCAATGCTTCGGGAATTTGAGAAACGCTGTCGGTAACGATGTGAAAAGATGACATAGAGCACCTGCGATTCTATGATTGTGCTTTCGTGAATTGTGGTGATCCGTACAAATCGTATAACTTTACCTCGAAATGGACAAATAAAACGAATCATAGAGGCTTCGATGGATCGATTCGGGCTTGACTTTGATGCAGGCAACCTCAAGGATAAGATGTCTGCTGAAGCAGGGCATTTGATGCCCGGAAAAAAACGAAGATATCGCCTGATCTAATTTGACATCGATCAGGCGATATCCCTTTAGTGTTACGGCACTTTCCGTTGATAAAAAGCCGATTTCAGTCCTTGCGTGTGTTCTCCTCGATCTCCAGGAGGATGAGTAATCCTTCGGAGATCGCCCTGAGGAAGACGAAGAAGAACAGCAGAAGGATCGTAATGCTCAGGTTGAGGATGACATCCGAGAGGATCGAAAGCAGTAATTGAAATGAGAATTCAGGGATCGAAAACAATTGGACGAAGAAGGGGATCAGGAAGAGCAGCGCAAACACCAGAAAGAACCATGAGAGGATGTTTGCGAACGTGCTGATGGAGAAAACCCTATCTTCTTTAAAGTATACGTCGGTGTTATCTTCTGGATCGCTCATGCTCTGGTCAAGATTATCACTCATCTTTTACCTCCTTCAGGTATCTGTGGGTCCCTTGAGTATCTTGAATCGATACGAAAAGTTCCGCTAGGAGCAATATGGACGGACAAAACGCATCTGGTCAGCAACGCATGGATGGTACCACAAACTCGGTCTTCGGTTTGGTCCTAGGAGACGAAGATGCCAGAGGGACGTGCCTGAAAACTTTTGTTACTAATTTGGATAGGGTCGGGGAGATATTAACAAATCGAACCCAGGAATGAACTGAATGAGTAGTAACAGTATCAGAGAGGTGTGAATTCAACTTTCCATAACTGCGGTTTCTGGATTATTGGAAATTGACAGTCTTTGCTACATTGTGGACCGATGCTTGTCATCACACTAAACGCCGGGCAGCTGATCCGTTCTCATGCTAATGGCTAAGGTCCGTCAGATAATTGTGGATTGGCGTCTCGCGCGGATTGTTTCAGGATCAGGCGTGAAGAGGAGTTAAAAAGATGGATCCGAAGAAAAGAAGCACAGTCGTGCTGATCAGCCTGATGTTCGCTCTTCCACTCACCGCGGTGATGTATTTGGGCGATGCGCTGCTGGGACTTGCGTTTGTCCCATTTGATTTCTTTAACTGGATTACCGGCATTTTGCCAGGCCCCTTGGTGACGTTTGGTATCGATCTGATGATCGACACTTTCCTGGCGCTCGGCATCAGCGTTGCCAATACCGCGAAAACTGCGGAGCAGGCGATCGCCGTGATTCAATTCGTTGTATTGACGTTTTTAATCGGGGCGCTTTTCCTCGAGCTTACGCGTCTGAAAAAGGTGACTGCGAATCTGCTTTCCGGATTGATAACCGGCTTACTGCTCGGTTTGCCACTTGTGGCGATCACGTTGAATGAAAGCGGCTCGACGATGCGCGCCGTGCTTGATGCGGTATGGCTTCTATTGTTGTTCACTGGCTGGGGTGTGGGAATGGCGCTTACCTATAGACGCTTATGCGCAGACACTGAGATAACGGAAGGGGTGGGGGAACTGCCGTTTGAACAGAGTAAGATCGACCGCAGAAGCTTCCTGATCACGCTTGGCGCTGCATCTGCCACACTGACCGTCGTCGGCGCAGGTCTCGGCGCGCTACTTTCCGCAGCCGAGCGAAGAAAGTTATTGGCTGCAAGTGAAGATACTGAAGCGCACCTCAGTGAGGGTCCTTCAGGTGATCCGTTTCCAAACGCCAATGATCCGGTGATGCCCGCACCGGGAACGCGTCCCGAATACACGCCAGTCAAAGATCACTACCAGGTGTTCATCGAGGTCGAGCCCACGGTCATCCGTGAGGAGGATTGGAACCTGCCCATTACCGGGTTGGTGGATAACCCATTGATGTTAACCCTTAAGGACTTCCGGGAGAAATTCACACCTCGCCACCAATATGTCACGCTCTCATGTATCTCTGGTCGCATAGGGACCTCATTGATCAGCACTACATATTGGACAGGTGCATCCGTTCAGGATGTTCTGGCAGAAGCACAGGTGCAAGCAGGGGCGCGCTACCTGCAGATCTCATCGGCGGATGGGTTTCATGAAACGGTAGATCTGGAGCTGATCCGCTCTGACCCACGCATCATGTTCTGTTACTCATGGGATGGGAATACGCTCCCGGTCGGTCATGGGTTTCCACTGCGCATCTGGATCCCAGATCATTACGGCATGAAGCAGCCCAAGTGGATTACCAGCGTGGAGGTTACAGCCGAGTACCGCGAAGGATACTGGGTCGAGCGTGGATGGGATGAGGAAGCGCAAGTCAAGGCTACGTCAGTGATCGATACGGTCGCTACCAATGCAAGACAGGAGAGCGGTGGCGATACTCTCATTCCGGTCGGTGGAATCGCATTTGCGGGAGCACGAGAGGTTTCGAGTGTTGAGGTACGCATTGATAACGGTCCCTGGCAGCAAGCACAGCTAAGGAGACCGCTCTCGGAAACGACGTGGGTGCTCTGGCGATTTGATTGGCCATTTGAACCTGGTGATCATACTCTTGAGGTTCGTTGTGCCGAAGGTGATGGAACACCCCAGATCGAGGCAGAGAGCGAAGCCAGACCAAGCGGGGCGACCGGGCTGCATAGTCAGGAGGTTAGTTTGTAGAATGGAGCGCTTGATCTCGAGGTGATTGCATCAACACAGCACGCCAACCAGGTTGGAAGCGAGCGAACATCGAGATCAGGTTCTTATCGGTAATCTTAGGCAATACTTTCATAATAGTTTCGTAATTCATTCCCGATACACTTTGAGCCTGCTTGAATGATCTGAAGTAGTTCATGGGTTCTTTCCAGGGATGGCAATTCATCGTTGGCTGAACAATTAACAATCTTGGTTAAGCGTGAACATATGCCATTGTTGGTGGAGTTCCAGCGGTAAACATTGGGAGAGGGTATTGTGAATGAGTTAATTTCGGCACTGGAAAATGCTGCAGATGGAGCTTTCGTCGTTGACGAAGAGTTTAAGATTGTTTATGCCAATCAGGCTGCACAAAATTTCCTTGGTTTTCACACTGAAAACGGCCTTCCGATCAAATGCTACCGTGTATTGGAAGGTTATGACGATGAAAACCGATTAATCTGCCATGAGTACTGTCCGGTGGCGAAAATGATCCTCACGGGGAAACAGGTGTCGAGCTTCGACCTTAAGACCGGGAAGTATGATAATGATTTATGGATCAATATTAGCGTGTTTTGCTACGTTGCCAGGGAGAGTGAGCAAGCCTACATCGTCCATCTGTTTCGCGACATTTCACAAGAGAAAAGTGAATCGCGATTGGTGGAAAGTTTAATGCAGGTGGCAAAGCGGTTTCACGCCATCGAATCCGAGTCTTTGTCCGGGGACTATGTAGCGCATGAACATGAGCCGCTGACCCCACGAGAACTTGAAGTGCTTTCATCGCTTGCCGATGGATACAGCACACGCGGGATCGCTAAAGCGTTATCAATCAGCGTAAACACCTCAAGAAACCACATCCAGAATATCCTCCAAAAACTGGGCGTCCACTCCCGCCTGGAAGCTGTGATCTATGCCATTGACCATGAACTGATTGATCAAAACGGTAGTTCACGGTAAACAACGCACAAGACAATGATGCAGATGCACTAGAAAACCCCCCAATCCGCATCTTTCTTAGTAACTTGCCTTACGCTAGTGTAAGGTACACCAACCATCGGGAGGAAGTTGATGCAAGGCGGAGATCGAACCGGTCCATTGCCAGATTCCAGTTGCCAGATGTGTTCGCTACCAAGATGCATTCAGCTTTCCGATGCGCAGCACGATCAAGGTAAGTTGGCAGCACATTGACATCGTCTAAGCAGTAGGCGTTCGAGAACATCTACTCGTCTTTGATAACTCCATAAAGAGTTTCTTTTCAATGATTTCTCGACATACCTGAGAGGGTGTCAACATGGACGTGCTGGAAAACCGTGACCGTTGGTATGCCAAATACAAAAATGGATGGCTTGCTCACTTCGAGCAAACAGGCGAGATGGATTGGGACCGCTACCATCGTCCCGCCAATAAGGAAGTCCCCGCGGGTCCCGGGCTAGACGTAAGTGCAGCTCGCCTGGTGCTCATCTCGACAGCCGGAGGATATTTGGAAGGGCGGCAGGAGCCATATGATGCGCCCAATCCACTGGGCGACTACAGCTTACGTACCTTCCCCACATCGACAAATTTCGAGCAAATCGCGTTTGCTCACGAACACTATGATCACCGAGCGGTAAACGAGGATCCGCAGGTGCTCTTGCCATTGCGCCATCTTGAGCAGATGCATGCTGAAGGCCAGATCGGGGAGCTGTCCGAATCGGTCATCAGCCTGATGGGCTATCAGCCTGACGTGACGCGCACTCTGGACGAGACGATACCAGCGGTCGTCTCCACGGCGTCCGACATGCAGGCTGACGCCGCATTGCTGGTCCCGTCTTGACCGATCTGTGCTCAATCCGTTGGATTGATCGCCAGAGCTTTGGAAATGGAGGGGATCGCGAGCACATTAACCAGTTGGAACGCAGGCATTACTCGGCTCACTGGCCCGCCGCGGGCGACGTTCACAACGCTGCCGCGCGGTTCAACACTAGGGCATCCACATGACAAAAATCAGCAGCGCAGAGTGCTAAAGAAAACATTGGGGCTGCTTCAGGAGGATGCCCCCATCGAACCGATAAGGTTGGATGAAAGTTAATCTAACAATCGAGAAGTTTTACTAGCTAAAGTGGTTAGCTTCCTACCGCCAAAGGATTAGATGGTCATGACCGAACAAAAAAGCAATGCTGAGGATATTGACCTGGTTCACTCGACCACCCGGGATGCATTAAAACGCTATGCAAAACTCAGGCCGCGAGATCGGGGTTTATTGAGGCACCTCGCGGAACTGTTGCGTAATTGCGATATCGATGGCTACCAAGCGATCACCGAAGCAACGAGTCGAATGCGCCTCGAGAACATCCAGCGAGAACTCGAGGTCAATTCTATTGAGGAAGCGGTGGAATATGCTGAGAGGCATGAATTGTTCCGCCGCTGGCGTCAAACCCGGCTCTGGTGAGGCGAAATGATGCAATCGCGTCATATAAATGCACCAATTGCATCTTCTTACCCGTTTTCCACTCAGCTATCCTCCTGATTGACGACCCACATTATTCCCGAAGGAGGAAGTAAGATGAAACGCAAAGCATTACTTGCAGCACTCGTGCTGATGCTCAGCCTGGCTTTTACACTGCCGGGTCTGGCTGGCCAGGATACTGCGAATGGTTGGTATGAAGGTGAGGAGATTTACTACATCGATAAGGGTCCTGAGGCAGGTGTGACCGAGCGCGGCGAGAACGACATCTA
>JASFUN010000029.1:0-9003 GCA_050050255.1 Anaerolineales bacterium
CATTGGTTCGGATATTGACGGTACCCCTACGTGCAGCTTGAGTATTCATGGATCACCACCGAGAACCTCAGTCTGCCGGTAAATCCCAGAAGCGAACCGTCTCCACTCGCACCTCGAAATTGTCCGTCTCGCTAGCACCGATAACAAGCCCGAACCTACCCTGATCGTACTTATCAATCGTATATTCCCCGAGAAGTTGGTCGTTGACATAGAGCGAAACAGCTTCGCCGATTGCCATGACACCCATGCGGTTTTCTTTATCTGGACCGGTCTTGATGGCATCATCCAAACGCCAGTTTTGTAAACCGGTATATTCGGATCCGTCCCACAAGTAGAGGCGGAAGCGCCCATCACAGGATAATTGGAAGACATAGCCGCGGCTCGGATCGGGCACGCGGAAGATGATTCCGTAGCGATCGAGTTCCACGCACTTGTCACCGGTGCGCATGGTCACTTCCATATAGAAATCGACTTGATCGGCACCGGCAGCCACCCCCCATTCGTCGAAACCGGGTTTAAGTGCTTTCATGACCAGCGCCCCACTCTCGATCGTAAAGACTGTGTTCTCGGTGCTGACCAGGTACCAACGGCCCCGGCTATCCATCGAGTCAGTCCAGGTCGGCGCGCCTAGATCAGCTATCTCCGGCGGTTGATCCGGCTCCGACCGGACGACGCCGTTTCCGTTTTGATCCGTACATAACGGGACCCATGCGACCGGGAAATCGTACGGCTCGATAACGGCACAAGGTGGTGTGCCATTGCCATCAAAGATAATTTTCCAACTACCAGAGGTCTTGGCTGCGATAAAGTAGCCTCCAGGCAAGCCTCCCCTGGCGAGATCGCCATCGATCTCCTCTACGTTAATCGTAGCTGGGTCTACGACGACATCGAGATGCTCTATCAGCGCGGCTTTGATCTGCTCTGCATCCGACATCGGCGTCGGCGAAATTTCGGGTGTCGGCGTCGAGGTCGGCTCTTCAGCGAATGAAGGTGTCGCTGTCGGCACGGGAGTATCGGGAGGCGCTATGGCTTCGAGCGTATCGACCGCAGCAAGCGTCGCAGCGACGATCTCGTCCAGACTGCCCTGCTGTTGAGTTGGAAGGGCACAGCCGGCAGAGATCAGCATCATGCCGACGATCCAGGTCCAGGCAATTCGTTTTCTCATCGTTGGCCTCCTCTCAGGGTATCGAGAGAGTTCGATAAGAGAATAGCATTAATTGAGCGGAATAGGGATTGTGGATCTAGGCAACTCTATAAACCAGGTACACGGGCTCCAGGGAGGTCGCTTCGACGCGCACATGTGCGCAACGCTTTACTCAAAATAGATTGCGGATTAATTTGTCGGCGCGACCAGCAGGTACTCCCGTTTCAGCCAGGCTGATTATCGGTTTATCAATCTAGACCCGGTTCTTGAGCAGCATCTGGGTCTCTTCAGCATGTCCCGTTTCATCGCGGACCATGTCCTCCAGCTGAACTGCCAGTCTCCTGTCACCATACTCTTCAGCCTGCTCGGCATGCTCCTCATAGTCCTTGCCGGCTCGAAGCTCAGCTTCCAGGATCGCCTCCAACATCGCAGTTGCGTCTTCTGCTGCCGGTACCAGGCGCGGTTCTGAGCTTGGATTTCCACCCGGCGCCGCGATCTTATCCGCAATTGTGCGTGCATCAACTTGTCATGGACTTCGGTCAGCATGAAGATGACCAGCTGGCGGCGCCATGGGCCCGTGACTTTTGTTGAAGAAGTCAGGTACTGGATAACCGCCTGCAGCTTCCCGAACAGGTCCTCGCTCGAGGCCTTGATCAACGCTTCTTTTTCCATGATTTCCTTTCTTCCTGGATAGCTTTTTCTACACCTATAAGTTCTCCCGATGAAAATATGCCATTTCTAGAAAGGTATTGAGGTTCTGAGGTAATGAGTTGGGATAATGAACCAGGAATTTAGGCCGCATGAAAATAATCATTGAGTGCATCTTGGTACCAAGACTTTCAATCCTTTCAGCGAAGTGTTTTGGGAGAAAGGAGCAACATCTACTTATACATTGGAGAACTGCCAAAGCTATATATTTCAGTACGGGAACAGCAAATTCATTCAACCAGATATCTAATTTAGAAGTTGAAGCAAATAGGACAGTTGACCAGGCCAGGAGTAACCGATCATTGCTTGATAGGAGTAGATATTGAATGCATCATTGTCATGACCGACTGGTGAAAACCATCAAAAAACCGGCGAGATGAACAATGAACAACGTTAGTTTGTTACTCCTGATGATTATCCAATTAATCTGTGCCAGCTTAGCGCAGGAGCCACCTGAGCCCATAGGTCTCCCAACAACCTCCTCCCCGGAGCTTGTTACAAACGTGCTCGCCACGACCAATCCAGAGGAATACCTGTACCTTTTCGAGTATGACCAAAGCGCTCCACTAAACGTGCGCGTGAACTCGAGGAGCTCACTCACAAACGGGACATTAATCGAACTCAGCTACTCGAGTCCTAAGGGTGGGCGCGTGCCAGCCCTGCTGCTCATGCCCAAAGGCCAGGGACCTTTTCCAGCTATCATCCTGCAGCACGGCAGCCTCGGGCATAAAGAAGACCTGATCACCCTGGCCAACCAATTCGCCGGGTACGGGGCGGCAGCCTTCATGATCGATGATCCCTACTCGCGGCCAGGTGGATGGGTTACAACCGAGTATATGGGCGCGAGTTGGCCGTACTTCACTGCCCAGGATATGGAAGTGAAAATCCAGACGATCAACGACCTTCAACGGGCAGTCGATTACTTGAGCACTAACCCGCAGATCGACCCCGACCGCCTCGCCTATATGGGCCTCAGCTACGGCGGCGCCATGGGCGGGCTGCTGGCCGGTGTGGAGACGCGCCTCAAAGCGTACGTCTTGAACGTCGGCGACGGCGGGTTAGTTGAACACACCAGCAATCCAGGTCCGGACGGGAAGAATGTGCATTTCAATGAAGCATGGGCTGAGCTCATGTGGCCAACCGAGCCGATTCATTTTGTCGGTCGTTCAGCGCCGGCGGCGCTCCTTTTCCAGAACGGGCTCTATGATGAAAACGTCCCACCAGCTGACGCAGTCCGCTATCAGATCGCAGGCAGTGATCCGAAAACGGTCCGCTGGTACGAAAGTGATCATTCCCTACCGATGGAGGCTTACCATTATGCTGGTGAGTGGCTCCAACCTTACCTGGGCGGGGAAACAACCTGGTTCGCCCCCAATTACCGCCCGGGGGTGCTTATGCTTGACCGCATGTTCAACCTCTGGATCGGGTTTGCGGCACTCTCGATCGTGGCGTTCTTCGTCATCTGGGCTGGCAAACGCAGGCCAATGCCGGTCAGCAGCCGTGTGCTGTGGGCGCTTACGGTGCTTTTCCTGGGGCCGATCGGCCTCGGCATTTTCCTCCTGACGAATCCGCCGTCAGAGTCTGATCGACCGGGCGCATCCAGGCAGGCTCTGGTTCTGACCATATTTACAGTGACCGCCGCCTCATTCGGCTTGATGCTCGCCGATTTCTGGTATGCAGTCCTCCCTGCGCTCAACAGCTTCCTGATTCTGGCGATTCAGTATCTCACTGCGTTAATTATCGTGTGGACGTTTGACGGCCTCTCAAAGGCGACTTTCATTCGTAGACCACTGGGCACATTAGTCTCAACGAACCTCATCTTCGCGGTTGCGATGGTCACCGGCACCATAATGGCGCAGACACTCGGGCTGGGTCAGAACCCGGACTTGAGAATGTGGTGGATACTGGCTTTGTCCTGGTTGCTGAGTTCAGCCATCACGTTCCCTCTCCATTTGTGGTTGGTCCGCCGGGGCAGCCAAGGATGGCAGCCGGCCGCCGTTGCCTCTCCCGATGCCGTCACACCCACAAAACGGGTGCCGATGCTCACCTCACTCTTTTCCGTCGGCCTTTCATATGCTTCAATCCTGATCGCAATTTTTGTAACCATCCTTCTGCAGACGGACCTCTCGCTCTCAGAGTTAATCGTTATTCTCAGAACCTGAAGGACACAATTCGACCTTGTATCGGTTAGTAGCTTTCCTGTGAGCCTGATCCAAGTCAATCGATGTGGGTGCCCTCTGGAGATGGTGACAGACGGTTTATCACACTCGTCAAAAAACCCTTTAAAATGCGAGACCCCCCAAACCTTCCGCTGTCCAGGACTGCACTTCGAAGTTAATTCTTGCCGATTGGTGCCACTGCGAGCAGTTACTTTTCAGCGTGAATAAAACGGGAGTATAATGTCACAACCAGCCAGGGACGACTGGCTGGTTTTTCTATTAATAGAAGAGTGTGATCATCAATGAAAACCCACCAAACAAGGCGATTAATCCTCATTTTCATTATCATGGCGGCCGCTCTCTGGACCGTCTGGCCGAACAACCCCGGGATCCATCTGGGATCATACAACCGGGATATCCGTGTTGTACGGGGGCTCGATTTGCAGGGCGGACTGCGGGTGCTGCTAGAAGCGGATCTCCCCCCCGAGACTGATGTTACTAACGAACAGATGCAAACTGCCCGGGACATCATCGAGAATCGAGTAAACGGACTTGGACTCACAGAACCGCTGATCCAGATCGCCGGGGGGAGGAGAATCCTGGTGGAGCTTCCAGGCGTCGGTGAACCAGAGCAGGCGGTCGAAATTATCAAAAAAACCGGCCTGCTCGAATTCATTCAGATGACGCGCGCTGACCTCACGACGATATCCTCTGGTCAGCCTGTGGAAACAGATTTTAAAACTGCAACCGGTCTGAAAGAATCTTCCACACCTGCACCCGGGTCCATCGTGCCGACGCAAACAGGTGAGTCCAACTCCACTACCGAAAGTGAGCTTATTACTCCGCCATCAACACCCCCCGGCAAGGTATTCCATACTGTTCTCACAGGAGCTGAATTGACGAATGTCGGGGTGCTCAAAGACAAACTAGGCAAGATTCAGGTTTCGATTGAGTTCAACGATGAGGGCTCCACAATCTTCACAGACTACACCTCCAAGCACGTTGGCGAACCACTCGGGATCGTCTTCGACAAACACTTGATCTCGGCTCCGATCATTAACTCTGCGATCTCACAGGGAAAGGCAGTGATCGAGGGCAATTTCACGCCTGAAAGTGCAAAGAATCTTGCGGTCCAACTGCGCTACGGCTCACTTCCGGTCCCATTGAAAATCATCGAAAGCAAGACTGTGGGACCAACGCTGGGGCAGGATTCGCTAGATCGCAGCACCCGGGCCGGCGCCATCGGCATGCTGCTCGTGGTTGTTTTTATGCTTTTCTATTACCGCTTACCCGGGCTCGTCGCAGACCTCGCCCTGCTCGTCTATGCGACGATTACCTTCGCCCTCTTCAAGCTGATCCCGGTCACGCTGACCCTGCCCGGTATCGCCGGGTTTGTCCTTTCGCTCGGCGTCGCCGTTGACGCTAACATCCTGATCTTCGAGCGGATGAAAGAAGAACTGCGCAACGACAAACCGCTTTACAGAGCGATCGATCTCGGCTTTTCCCGAGCATGGCCGTCCATCCGGGATTCGAACCTTTCCACGCTGATCACATGTGCCATCCTGTATTGGTTTGGAAGCGCGTTTGGGGCTAGCATCGTCAAGGGCTTCTCGCTCACCCTCGCCCTGGGCGTCATGGTGAGCCTCTTCACAGCGATAACCGTGACGCGCAGTTTTCTGCATCTGGTGCTTGACACCATCCAGCAGGCAGAACACCCCCGCCTATTTGGTGTTTAGGAGCATTTTTGATAATGGATATTGTTGGGAAGAGATATTGGTTCTTTGGACTCTCAATTTTGGTCATCATCCCCGGCTTGATCGGGCTGGCGCTCTGGGGGATGCCGCTGGCAATCGATTTCACTGGCGGCAGCCTGCTCGAAATGCGCTTTGAGGCGGGGATTCCGCCTGAGCCAGCAGAGGTCCTGACGGTTCTGGACGAAATAGGTATCCCCGACCCACAGGTGCAAACTGCGGGAACGACTGACCTTGTCATGCGGAGTAAAGCAATAAATGACAATCAGAAAGCACTGGTGATCAGCGCGCTCGAAGAACGTTTCGGGCAGCCGATCACGATACTGCGTTTTGATTCCGTTGGACCTTCCATCGGTGTTGAGGCGGCCGAGCGTGCCGGTGGCGCGGTGGCACTGGCCGCATTGGGCATCCTGGGGTTCATCACATATGCATTCTGGGGGCTTCCACACGCACATCGCTACGGCATTGCGGCGATTATCGCCATGCTGCACGACGTGGCCGTTGTCGTCGGGGTGGAGACCTGGCTCGGATATTTCTTCGGTTGGGAGGTCGATTCGCTCTTCCTGACCGCCCTGCTTACTGTTATCGGTTTCTCCGTTCACGACACGATCGTCGTCTTCGATCGCATCCGTGAAAACCGGCGTTTGCTGAGGAGAGTGGACTTTGAAGAGCTGGTCAATCGGTCCATCAACCAGACGATGGCACGCTCGATCAACACCCAGTTGACGGTGATGCTTACGCTGCTCGCGCTGCTGATCTTTGGCGGCGTAACCACACGCCACTTCATCACCGTCCTGCTGGTCGGCGTCTTCAGCGGCACCTACTCATCGATCTTCAACGCCGCCCCCATCCTGGTCGTCTGGGAAAACAAAGAATGGCGCAATTGGTTCCATCGCCCGGCCGCAGCGACGTGAGTTCTTTTCAAATCTGCTTCTGATAAATACGGTAGCGCCTGCTCGGGGTGGCTTTTAGCTTGCGGATGGCGTTGTTCATCGGGACGTTATCCTCGAGCACGTAATTAATCTCCATCCAGATATCCGGTGTGTAGAGCGATTCGTACAAAGCGCGGTAGATCAGGCTGTCGATGCCCTTTCCGTGATACTCTGGCAGCACCCCGAGCGCGAACATGCGGTAGCGCCGCAGGCGCGGCAGCCCCCACAGAAGCTTCAGCCAGCCAAATGGCAGCAGCCGGCCGTTTAGCCCCTTCAAAAGGTGGTTCAAATCCGGCAGCGCGATCGCAAACCCGATCGCCCTGCCCTCCGGATCTTCCGCAATCAACACCCCGGCAGGTTGGACGATCTGTTTCAGGTCCCTACCGACGGCGCGGGCTTCAGCATCGGTCACAGGCGAGTATCCCCAATTATTTATGATCGTCGCGTTCGACAGCTTAAGGATGATCTCAACTTCTTCATCGTAGCGCTTCATGTCGATCGGGCGAACACTCACCCCGTAGCGGTCAGCTACCCTGTCCGTTAACGTGAGGATCCTCTCGGGAATCTGGTAGCCTTCTGCGGCAGAAACTGAGTAGCACAGCAGGTCCTTAATTTTCTCAAACCCCGAAGCCAGCATCTGATCGTCATAGTAGCGTGGATTATGTGGGGCCATGATCACGGGCGGCTCATCAAAACCCTCAACGACCAGGCCCCATTCCTGGGAGACGAAACTCCATGGACCACGCATGGCGGTCATCCCTCTTGATTGGAGCCAGTTCTGGGCTGCGCCAAGCAGCATTTTTGAGGCGTCTGGGTTCGAGACACATTCGTAATAACCGAAGAGCCCGATGCGTTCGCCCCAGAAATCGACGGCCAGGTTGTCGACGAACGCGGCGACTCTTCCAATCATCCGGCCACGATCTTCGACGAGAAAAAGCTCATAATCGCAGTGCTCTAAGAAAGGGTTGTGCTGGAGGTTGAATTGCCCGTGCATTTCGGATCGCAGCGGCGGAACCCACACGGGGTCGTCGCTGTAGAAAGAGTAGGGAAAGTCGATGAAAAGCTTACGCTCTTGTTCCGATCGTGCAGGGCGGATTTCCATGTTCATCCTCGGGGTACCCAATCGGGCCTTTATCGCATATTTTTATCGCCGAGGGAAATGAAGGTCGGGAAGGAGGGTCGGATCACACTCAACCTACGCAGTCGATACCGACAACCAGGTTTTACCGCCCAGATTTGGATCGCGGACAGCTGTTGAGCAAGATCTGGGTAACCGCCCCTGAGTGTTCCCGGGGTTATGGATGCTTCCGCTCAACCACCATCAGGGTGATGTCATCAAACTGGACCGCGTCCCCGATGTGCGCTTTCACTTCGGCCAGGACGGTATCGAAGCAGGTCCGTGGTTCATCCCTGCGTTCCTGCAGCAGCTCACGCAGCCTCTGCGCTCCGAACATTTCACCGGCGTCGTTCTGGGCGTCCGGTATTCCATCGGAATACAGGACCAACTGATCGCCGGGTTCAAGCACAAAAGTCTCAATCTTGTACTCAGCCTCCTCAAAAGCACCGACAACCGGGCCGCTCGGTTCCACTTTCCTGATGATCTCGTGGTTGCGAAGAACGTAAGGGGAGTCATGCCCGGCGTTTACGTAGCAAACACGCCCGCCGTACGTATCGAGCACGGCGAAGAAAAGCGTGGCGAACATGGCCGAGCCATGAAATCGGCAGATATAGCGGTTGACGAGGCGCACCGCCCGCAGCAGACAGTCTTCCGGCGCGCGGCAATCGTCACCCTCCTCGTCGTTCAGTTGATCAGCCAGCAGAGTTGCACGCAGGAGACTCCGGTAGAGCGCCATGTAGAGCGCCGCCCCGACACCCTTATCGGTAACGTCCCCGAGCAGGAGCCCAAGCTGACCGGGGCTGATATCAAAGACGTCGTAGAAATCGCCGGCGACCTCACGTGCAGCCTGGAAATGAGCCCGGATCCTCCACCCCTGCGGTTGAATAATCTCCGCCGGCAAAAAATCCGCCTGGATCTCACGGCCGATCTCGAGTTCTCTTTCCAAAGACAGCAGATAGCGCTGTTCAAGATCGTGTAGACGCTTCTTCTCAAGGCCGGCATTTAAACGGGCCTGCAGGATCGCAGGGTTAAAGGGTTTGGGGAGGAAATCCACCGCGCCCATTTCAATCGCCCGCACGATATTCTCAAGATCGCTGGCCGCCGAGATGATCACCACCGGAATTGCCCGCCAGAGGTCATGCGCTTGCAGTTTCTCGAGAACCGTGAAGCCATCCATCACCGGCATCATCAG
>JASFUN010000030.1:0-8980 GCA_050050255.1 Anaerolineales bacterium
CGTCACCGATCCAGAATCTAGGTCCGCCTGCGTGATCGTATAGCTCGCCGTGCACGTGATCGCAGCGCCGGGGGCGAGGCTGACAGTGGCCGGGCAGCTTTCATCGCTTGCGATGTCGTCAGCAACCGTAAAGGGTCCTTCCAGCGTCACATTGCCGCTGTTGGTGAGTTCGAATTCGTAATAAACGACGTCGCCCACACTGTCGTATGTTCCTCCCAAAGAGATGGACTTGATAAGCGTGAGCTCAGGGCTCTGCTGTGTGTTCGTGAACGTACACGTCACCGTCTCGGCAGGATCTAGATCGATGGAGGCTGTGCGGGTGGCCAGGGTCACCGTCGAACCCGAGGTCGTCTCCACACATTCGAGGTCTGTTAAATCCCAGCCCAACGCCGCCGCTTCCGTCACGCTGTAGCTGCCAGGGAGCAGATCCGTGAATGTAATGCTGTTGGGCAGGGTGCCATCGAGATCATCATCAAGATCGAAACCTCCCCCGAAATCGAATCCCTCGGGTCCGCTGCCAGAGAAAGCGAAATCCTGGGCTGCGTCAGGCTGTGAGTCTTTAACGATGGCGATCGTGCCCAACTGCGAGTTAATGAAGGTGCACGCAATGGTCTCGCCGGCGTCGAGGTCTATCGTCGCACTTCGAGCAGTGACATCCACGGATGAGCCACTGTCCGGGTCATCGCAGATCAAGCCCGTAAGGCTCCATCCGGAGACCGGACCTTCCGTCAGGCTATAGGTGCCGGGCGTCAAGCCGTTGAACGTTAGCGTGCTGGGCAGCGTCCCGTCGGCGTCGTCATCCAGGCTGAAGCCGCCCGCAAAGTCAAAACCCGCCGGCCCGCTGCCGCTGAAGCTGAAATCCTGGGCCGCGTCCGGGAGGGCATCCTTGCTGATCGTAATCGCGCCGCCAGCGATCACGGTGACATCTTCGTCGGTTTCGGGATCTGTTCCCGGGCCTGGCGTGCCATCATCATCCGCAACGGTTCCGTCGTCATCGACGCTCCCGGTCTCAAAGGTCGTCGTGGCGGCAGTGTTATCGTACGTGCCCGGAGCGGCGTTGGTCAGCTGGAGTTCAACCGTGATTGTCGCAGACGCACCTGCGAGCAGGGTGTCTGTACCGGTCAGCAGTTCGGTCACCGTTGAGCCATCATAGGAGACGTTTGTGCTGATTATCCCGCTTGTCACGGTCGCGTTCACGTTCACGACGCTGTACTCGCCCGCGTTGAATGGCAGAGCATCGAGCACCTGGAATTCCGTCAGGTCATATTGGCCGGTGTTGCTGACGACGATCGAGTACGCCACGATCCCATTTATCCCAACGGTCGCGGTGGTGGTGTCCTTGTCGATCGTCAGTGCTGCCAGCGCGACGGTCTCACTGTCAGGTTCTGAAGTGGTGCCATCGACGCTCGCGCTGGCTGTGTTGGTGACGGAACCGGCGGTCACATCGCCAGCCGCAATCGTGTAGCTGGCCGTGCAGGTGAGGCTCTCACCCGGGTCGAAATACGAATCCCCATCCCCGGTTGTGGTTAACGCGGGGCAGCTCTCATCACTCGCCTTATCATCTGATACGCTGACGGGGCCGGACAGCGATACGAAACCGCTGTTGGTGACGTCGAAGCTGTAAGAGATCAGCTCACCTGCAGCCAGGTAATAGGCAGGCGAGGCACTTTTCGCGATCGTCACCTGCGGGTTCGCATATGTGGCGGTTGAGCTTTCATTGACTGTCGTGGAGTTATATGTTCCGCTTGCTGTGGCGGTGTTGGCGTAGGATCCGGCCGTTGCTTGCGTGGCGATCGGGCCAAGCGTACAAATCGCAAGGTGATCCTCGTTTCCCGCCGCAGGGGTTTGCAGCGTGAACGGGGCGCTCAGCACATCGCCATCTCCATCACTCCACGCGCAGGCAGACATATCGATGTATGCAGCAGGATCAACCACATTGACCGAACTCAGCGCCACATCACCGATATTCTCAACGATGAACCTGAAGTAGACATTCGAGCTTGTCCCGACGCTCAGGGTGGAAGCCCAGGGCCCCGAGCTTGAGAGGCCGACCTGTTTCAGCAGGGAAATCGCCGGCGTGGGGTCCTTGACCAGCAGGGCCGCTGAGGCGCTGTTGCCCTCACCGCCATTGGTGGAGGTCACCGTCCCTGTCGTGTTGTTCTTCGTACCGATGCTCGTCCCGGTCACCGTGACGCTGAATTCGCATGAACCGCCGGCGGCGATCGTCGTGCCGCTCAGCGCGATCGTGGCTGTGGCGGCATCCGTTGTGAGGTTGTCCACGCCTCCACAGACGGAGAATGTGCCATTGGCGATGGATAAGCCCGCCGGCAGAACGTCCGTTACAGCGACGCCGCTGAGGGCTGCAACCGGGTTTGGGTTGGTTATCGAGAAATTCAGGCTTGTCGTGCCTCCCGTGAAGATGAATGTCGTTCCAAAGGACTTGCTGATCACGGGTGGCGCAATGACGTCCAGCGAAGCGACACCATAGCCGCTGGCGGTCGTATTGACTCCGGTCTCCGCAGAGGCGATGTTGCCGCTGATATTTTCGTATTGTCCGGCTGCATCACCGAGGACTTCCATCGAGATTGTACAGCTGGCGCCGGCAGAGAGAGTGGCACCGGTCAGTTGAAATGTCGACGATTCCGGTGGAGCGGAGATCGTTCCACCGCTCAGGGATCCTGTGCTGCAGCTCTGGCCAAGCCCGTTGGGATTGGCAATGAGCAACCCGGAGGGCAGCGTGTCTTCAAAGGTCACCGCAGTTAATGTGCTGCTGTTGGGGTTGCTGAGCGTGAAGGTGAGCGTGCTGGTCGATCCTTCAGGGATCGTCGTAGGTGAGAACTCTTTGGAAAGCGTCGGCGCGTCTGGACGTGGACAACCGCTGATGCTCACATTATCCAGCCATACGGATGAAGTCGGTTGATTTCCCCGCGTAACGGCTGTTATGCGGAACCACGTAGCTGACGTTCCGGTCGCGGTTGCGTTCACCGTTGCCAGGGGCTGCCATGACCCCTTGGTTGCGTCGATCGTACCTGCCAGAGAAAAAGTGGAGCCATCGGTGCTCGAATAGACGTACAAAGTGTTGTTGTTGTTGGCAGCCCATTGGCCCTGGGTCAGCAGGCTGTATTGAAAACTAATTTGAGCCCCGCCGTAGTTAGCCGTATCCAGGGAGAATTCAATGTATGGAGCGCTCAAAGCATCCGGCACAGGCGTAGGCAGATTGTTCCATGCGTCTGTGACCTGCCATGCATTCGTTGAGACGCCGCCCGCTGCTATGGCCTGGGATCCGGATGTAGTCAGGGATGCCGAGGCATTAGCGAAGGAAACATCAGAGGCTATCGTCGTGTAATCGGGAGGCGGACCACCGCTCCCCTGCCCTGTAGTTGGCATCGTCCATGTCGCCATCGACACAGGTAACGCGCAGGATGATGGCGGCGGAGGCTGCGAGCTGATCACCAGCGTGTCCGATGCCGAACTGCCGGTGTCGATTGTGTCGATAAAAAGGTTGCCTGTGGTGTTGTTGTAGACACCATCGGTCGACCCCGTGACGCTGACGCCAATCGAACATGTGCTTAAGCCTGCTACGGAAATGTTGGAAAATGAGAGGCTTGTCGCGCCCACGGTTAAAGAAGCTGGCGAAGGCGTTCCGCAGCTCGAGTATGTGACTATCGTGTTATCAATTTCCAACCCGGACGGCAGGTCATCAGTGAAGTGGACGTCTGAGATGGGGTTACTGCCCGGGTTGCTGATCACGAACGTAAGGGACGAAGAAGAGCCCGGGTTGATCGTCTTCGGTTCGAAGGCTTTCGTGATGCTCGCGTTGACTATTCTTGCATAGCGGACAGACCGGCTGAAGTCGCTGTTGTAGTGATAGGAACTGCCTGAGAAATCGTAAATCAACGTGCTCAAACCCTGAGGGTTTGAGAGCGGGTTGGTCGGGAGCGACAGGATTTTTACCTCAAACGTGACGGTGATATCCCCCCCAACTTTGCCGACATCTAGACAGGAACGGTAATTGGGGTCGTTGGGGTTGTTTTCCCACAAACAGGCATCGCCGTAGAGCTTGTCCTCCGGGTCATTGACATGCGAGGAGGTATCCGCCGTGTAATCCGTGCTGACGGAAAGTACCTGGAAAATCGTGTTGGGGAAATTGATGAAGCTCTCAATCTGCTCATAACCATTCGTTGCGGTGAACCCCACCAGCTGAATCTGGTAGGTCTCCCCCACGACGAGCGTCATCGTGCCGCCTGCCGGGATCGAGATGCCGTCCAGCCTGACGTCTGAGACCGAATTTCGAGACTGTGAGATCAAGTACTCCACGAAGAGTTCACGCGGCCTGGGTGTCGTAGCGGCGGCACCACCATCAGCAGTCGCCGCAATGTAATAATCGCGCGTGTGTCCATATGCGTTGGCATCACGCGCGACCTCGACCTCGTAATAGAAATCGGTACACTCTCCGACCGCCAGGTTGATACCATTCGTGGTGTAAGCACTCGCGGTCCCCGGTCGCAGGTTGATATACGCATCCCCACTGTAGGGATCACCCGAACCAAACGAGAAGGAGGACTTTACATTCGTGAGCGGCTCATCCCCGCTGTTGCAGACGCGTGCCCCGATCGGGAAATGGTTTGGCCCCACGTTCACGTTGTTGCTGTCCAGGCCGATGACATTCCAGGTCAACGGCTCGACGCTGAGCTCTTTTAGGGCTTGCGCGCTGAACGAAGGAATCAGCAGGACGATGGTTAAAATAATGAATGGAAGCAAGAAGGCAAATCGTTTTGAAGTAGGTTTCATTCTGTCGAGGTCTTCTCCTTAAGTAGTATGCTCCACACCGCTCAAGCGCCCCCTTCCTTCAGCATGCGTGTGATGGAGATTTAGAAACTCCTGAAATCACTCTGGTTTTCAAATATAGCGCTAGAAAGATAACGGCGAAGTATAGCCGTACGAGCAATCGCGAACTATATTACTATGGTCCTTGCGCTGTCACCAT
The DNA here is from genome assembly GCA_050050255.1 of Anaerolineales bacterium. Taxonomy (GTDB): domain Bacteria; phylum Chloroflexota; class Anaerolineae; order Anaerolineales; family E44-bin32; genus E44-bin32. The sequence continues at coordinate 4,988 of JASFUN010000030.1, forward strand.
CATTCGTAAGCTCTTTGCAGGGTGCCCCCGGGCGGACTCATCTAGCCACACGTTGCAACCTCTCCCACAATATTGTAAAAAATATAACTTTATAAAACCTTGACAAAACTTGGATATAGGGGTACGATCTTTGAGGGCGTGCGGGCACGAGCAGGGCTCCCACGATCACAGCTTATCCGAGGGGAAGAAATCCGGCAAGCAATCAGGAGCAGATGATGACCAACGATATCAAGAACGAACCCACCTATAACCTGAAGGCGGTCGTCAAAGAGACGGGTGTCAAACCGGACACGCTGCGCGCCTGGGAGCGGCGCTACGGCCTCCCCCAGCCGGAACGCACCGAAGGGGGGCACCGCATCTTCACCCAGCGGGACATAGAAACGCTGAAATGGCTCACCTCGCGTCAGGATGAAGGCCTGAGCATCAGCAGGGCTGTTGACCTATGGAACACGCTTGAAGCTGAGGGGCAGGACCCGCTCCTATCGATGGCCTACGACGCCGGTGCGGCATCCGAACCACTGGTTGTACTCTCGGGGAAGGCGATTGATGAAGCGCGCGACGAATGGATGAAAGCCTGCATGGACTTCGATGAGGAACGCGCCGAGCAAATCCTCAACCAGGCGTTTGCGCTCTACACTCAAGAGACGGTCGTCCTTGAAGTTTTGGTGAATGGCCTGAGCGCGATTGGAGACGGATGGTACCGGGGTGAGATCAGCGTCCAGCAGGAGCATTTTGCATCCTCCCTGGCCATTCGCCGATTGGACGCCCTGCTCGCCGCCGCCCCAAAGCCAACCCAGAGTGGGACCGTCTTGATCGCCTGCCCTCCTGAAGATGAACACACCTTAAGTGCGCTTGTGCTGAGCTACTTGATCAGGCGCCGGGGCCGTAGAGCCCTTTTCCTGGGTGCGAACGTCCCCTTCAACCAGTTCAACTCTGCCCTGGTCCAGACCAAGCCGAAGTTGGTGATCATGACGGCTCAGGATCTGCACACGGCGGCTCAACTGCTGCCATTCGCCGACCTGCTGGCCGAACGCGGGATCCCATTCGCCTTTGGTGGTTTGATCTTCAACCTGCGGCCTAATCTCCACAAGCGGATCCGCGGTCACTTGCTCGGCGAAAGCCTGGCGGAGACACCTGACGCCGTCGAGCGTCTACTCGCCGCCGGAGCGCAGGCGCCCGAAGTAGAACCTATCCCGGAAGAGTACCGGAAAGCGATAACTGCTCTCAAGGCTAATGAGAACGAGGTAATCGCCGTGCTTTCACATGCCTTCGGCGGCTCGAACATGGACAATTACCACATCGCGCTTGCCAATCTTCACCTAACGCGTGATGTGCTCGCCTCTCTGAAACTCGGTGAGTTGGACTACTTGAGCACGGACATCATGTGGGCGCAGGGACTGATTGAAAATTACAAGATCCCCCCACAGGCTTTAACCGATTACCTAACGACTTACGCAGAGGTCATTGATGAGAAGCTGGGGGATGCCGGAAAGCCAATCTCAGAAGCAATGCGATCGTTGACAGCAGATCTCAAGGGAAGCTAAGCCTAGCAGGGATATGCAGGAGGTAGGGATGATATTCATTACCGGCGGATCAGGTTTTTTGGGCAGCCACATCGTCAAGCGCCTCGCAGAAGAGGGGCGTGAGGTGCGTGTTCTGGTGCGCAACCGTGAACGCGCTCAGAAAGAAGGTCGACTGGCCGGGCTAGCGGTAGATTGGGTGGATGGTGACGTCACCGAGCCTGGATCTCTGGGCGAAGGTTTGAGTGATGTCAAGCAGATCATACACACTGCTGCGATCGCCATCGAGAAAGGTCAGGCCACGTACGAAGATGTTAATTATCTGGGGACGGTCAACCTCGTTGACGCCGCCAGACAGGCAGGCGTTCGGCGCTTCATCAACATTTCCCAACTCGGGGCCGATCCAGATCTGCCCTATCGCTTCCTGGCTTCGAAAGGGCGCGCGCAGGCTTATGTGGCCGGCTCCGGACTTGATTGGACCGCTTTCCGCCCCTCGGTTATCTGGGGGCCAGAAGATGAGTTTGCCAACATATTTGCCAGGCTGATCCCGCTAACCCCGATCATCTTCCCGATCATCGGGGGCCCGCAAGCCCGCTTTCAACCTGTCTGGGTCGAAGACGTCTGCAGCGCGGCGGTCGCCGCCCTCGGGGATGACTCCACAATCGGTAAGGAGTTTGAGTTAGGCGGCCCTGAAGTGCTCACCCTGGAGCAGATCGAACGCCGCGTGATGGAAGCCATTGATGCCAGCAGGATGATGGTGCGCTTCCCGATGCCGCTCCTGCGCTTGGCAGTTAAAGCGATGGAAGTCGCTCTGCCCAACCCTCCAGTCACGAGCAGCCTGCTCGAACTGCTGCAGGTTGAAAACGTGACCCAGGATAATGCTACCCCCCGTTTCGTTGATTCGCCACGCGAGTTCAAACCCGAGTACCTGGCGAAATACATGAACGATTTCACGGCCGCCGGTACGCTGCGCAGCTTCTTGGGGAGAACCTAGGCTTTTCAGGCTGAGATCATGGACTTCAAGAGCCAATTCACCGTTCATGCGCCAATCGATGCGGTGCGCAGTTTTCACCAATCGGCGGGGAGCTTACACAGCATAACGCCGCCGCTGGTTCCCATGACTTCGCTCGATGCGCCCGAGGTGCTCAGCGAAGGGGACATGATGGCCTTTACGCTCTGGATGGGGCCGATTCCTGTGCGCTGGACGGCTCGCGTCGAACAGATCCACTCCCAGGGCTTTACCGATCGACAGGTCTCCGGTCCTTTCGAGACCTGGGTTCATAAGCATTCCTTCACGCCAATCGACGAGTCAAGCACGCTCGTTGAAGATCATGTGTCCTACCAGTTTAAATCAAATCCGTTCTGGCGCCTGGTTGGCGGTTCTATGGCTCTCGGCCTCCCGTTGTTGTTCCGCTACCGCGCCTATCAAACCAGAAAAATTCTTGAGAGGGCAACCAGGCAAAATGGAAAGTAAATCAGGCTGCATATCCAATCGCGAGATCCGCGTCGTCGATCTGGCGAAAAACTATCCCGGAGGCGTAAAAGCTGTCGATGGGGTCACATTTAACGTCAGCGCCGGCCAGATCTTCGGTTTTCTCGGGCCAAATGGGGCCGGGAAGAGCACGGCCATCAAGATCCTTACCACCCTGGCACTTCCCAGTTCCGGTGAAGCCACGGTGGGCGGATATGACGTAGTTCAGCAGGCAGGCATGGTGCGTTGTATCGCCGGCGTTGCGCTGCAAGAGATCGGGTTAGATCCGATCATGACTTCCCGGGAGATGCTCAGCATGCAGGCTCAACTGTTCGGTGCATCCTCCCAGCAGGCCCGTGCCCGTGCTGATGAACTTATCGAACTCGTGCGGTTGACGGACGCCGTCGAACGACGCGTCGGGACCTACAGCGGCGGCATGCGCCGACGCCTGGACCTCGCCCTGGCTCTGGTTCACGAACCAGAGATCCTGTTCCTCGACGAACCAACGACCGGCCTGGACCCGGCCAGCCGCCGGGATGTATGGGCCGAGGTGCGACGGCTCAACCAGGAACTGGGCATGACCATATTCCTGACAACCCAATATCTCGAAGAGGCCGACGAGCTAGCCGACCATATCGCCATCATCGACCAAGGGCGCATCCGTACAATGGGTTCACCTGCCAAACTCAAAGCCTCGGTTGGCTCGGAGGCCATAAACCTCGCTTTTGATGACCCTACTTCAGCCCGGCGTGCGAATGATGCATTCAAGGACCTCAACGGCAACAGCCAGGTCGACCGGGACACCTTGCGTCTGTACATGTCGAACGCTGCGGGCGCTATCCCGGATGTGATGCGCAGGCTTGAGCAGATCGACCTTAACCCTATTTCCATCACGCTGACCCAGCCCAGCCTCGATGACGTCTTCCTACAGGTGACCGGACAGAGTTTGCAGGCCGAGAGCTCCAAGAACACGGCTGAACGAGAGACCTTGCAGGTCTGAGA
>JASFUN010000031.1:0-8937 GCA_050050255.1 Anaerolineales bacterium
GATAGTGGATGCCCATCTCTTCATACTTGCGGAGGGTTTCATGGATCTTGTTCAGGTCTTCCACGGGAAGGGCGGTGTCGATCAACCCGTATGCGGAGCGGCGCAGGAGGATGAAACCCGTTCGAGCCAGCAGGATGCCGACGAGCAGCGCCACGATCGGATCGAGAATGTGCCAACCGGTGATCCAGACCAGCGCTACGCCCGCGAGCACTCCAGCTGAAGTCCAGACATCGGACATGAGGTGATGACCATCCGCCTCAAGCGCGATGGAGCGTTCACGCTTGCCTACCCTGATCAGGATTGAAGCGGCGACAAGGTTTACAAGGGAGGCGATTGTGGAGAGCCCCAGGCCAAGGCCCAGCCGTTCGACAGCCTGCGGGTTGAGAAACCGCTGCATGGCAGTGATGATGATCGCGATCGCCGCCAGGCTGATCAAGCCGCCCTCGGCGCCGCTGGATAGGTATTCGACCTTCTGATGACCGTAAGCGTGATCTTCGTCGGGAGGTTGAGATCCGATGTGCAGCGCAACCAGTGCGGTGAAAGCGGCGGCCAGGTTTACGCCCGATTCGAGCGCATCGGATAGCAGGCCGACCGATTGGGTGATGAGGTAGCCGCTCGCTTTGATCGCCATCGTCAATAAAGCGGCGCCGATCGAAAGCCAGGCGTAGCGGGTGAGTGATCGTCGCTCATTCATGCCAGCGATTGTATCATCTCAAAAGTGGATGTTTTATGCATCCAGGATGGCGGTGAACAGGAAGAGCGCAGCAAACCCGACCAGGATCGTCAGCCACGTATTTTTCGAGCGCCAGGCCGTGAGCGCTGCAATGCAGCCCGCCAGGAATTGGGGTTGAGACCAGGAGAAGGAACCCAATTCCCCGATCCACGCAGGGGTGATGATCGCGGCGAGGACCGCTGCGGGCACGAGCCGCAGCCCGCGGCGAACGCTGTCCGGCAGACGCTCGGGGTCGATGGTGAAGAAAGACAGACGGGTTAAATACGTGACCAACATGCCGCCTAATATGATCAGCCAGAAATCGAGGCGCTGATAATTCAACAGATTAAACCCCCTCCGTGTGGGCGTCCAATTCTTGAACCCAGCCGCCGAGCAGCAGGGCGCCGAGCACAGAAATGAGCAGACCGCTGGAAAGCGGTAGGTTTGTCAGAAGCAATGCGAGCACACCAGCGGTAATTGAGGTGATCCAGGCTGCCCGATTGGTCAAACTTGGAGCCAGGATCGCCATAAAAGTCAGGGGAAGTGCAAACTCGAGCTGCCAGCTGGCGGGGATCAGCGCTCCGGCTGTGATCCCCAGAAAAGTGCTGATCTGCCATGAGCCCCATAGCGTCAAGCCGGTGCCAAGAAAATACCAGTGATCCCACCTCGTGTCTGGTGTGCGGTAGCGAAGTGAGGCGATCGCAAAAGCTTCGTCGGTCAACAGCCAGGCTAGCGGCACCTTCCAGCGCATGCCAAGCGATTGCACCTGTGGAGACAGCGCGATGCTGTATAACAGGTGCCGCAGGTTGACGATCGCGATCGTCGCGATGACGATCATCACGGGCGTGCCTATATCGATCAAACTGACGGCGATGAACTGCGCGCTGCCCGCAAAGAGGAAGAGTGAAAATGCCTGAGTTTCGAGCGCCGGGATCCCGACGCTGATTGCCAGTGCGCCGAAGATCGCCCCGAAGGGTGCCACACCCAGAACGAGCGGCAGTTGATCGCGCACCCCTTCAAAGAATGCGCGTCGCCGCTCACGAAAACCGGCGGGCCTAGACTCAGCGCTCATGAGCGCAGGTAAGCTACAAGCAGCCTGGTGGTGGCGACCAGCGCATCGAGGTGGGTGCGCTCGTAATTGTGCGACGCATCCACCCCCGGCCCCAGCAGTGCCACGCGTACGTCTCCGCCAGCACGCCAATAGGCTTCGCCATCCGAGCCGTAATATGGGTACACGTCGACTTTATGGGCGATCTCATTTTCTTCCGCCAGGGTGATGAGTTTATGCGTCAGTCCGTAGTGATAGGGGCCGGCGCTGTCCTTGCTGCAGATCGTGGTGTGGTGTTCATCCGACTCCTGCCCCTCGCCGACGACAGCCATATCAACGGCGACAAGTTCGTGCAGGTCAGGGGGGAAGCCGCTCGCCGCTCCGTGCCCGACCTCCTCATAATTGCTGATGTGAAGGGTTGTGTCCTGCGATGGCTGCATGCCTTCGTCTTTCAACTGCTTGACCGCGGCAAGCATGCAGATGACACCGGCTTTGTCGTCCAGGTGCCGGGAACGGATGAAGCCATTCCCGGTCGTGACCCGAGGGTCAAAAGCGACGAAATCACCAACCCTTATCCCTTCGGCAGCGGTCTCCTCCTTGCTCCTGGAAAGGATGTCGAGGCGCACCTCCATCGTGTCGGAGGAGCGCTTCTCCTCACCGGTAGCTTCCCTGTAAATGTGTCCGGAGGCTTTGTGGATGAGGATTGAACCCGGAATGCGTTTCCCTCCAGATGTGAGGACACTGCAGCCCTCGCCCTCTACCGTGTTCCAGGCATACCCACCGATCTGGCTGAGCTTCAAACGTCCATTTGCTTTAATTTCCTTGACCACTGCACCAAGCGTATCGACGTGTGCAGTGAGCGCCCGTGGTTCAGTAGAGGAATCGCCAGCCCACTTGCCGGTGAGGCCTCCCTTCTTGGTCTTACTGGGTTCCAATCCCAGAGCTGAGAGTTCCTCGATGATGAACTCTATCGCCAGATCCGTCCAACCCGTTGGGCTGGGGATCTCGAGCAGTTGCACCAGTTTGGTTTGCAGATAACGCTCGGAGATGTTGTAGTTTTCAGGCATGGAGATCGTCCTCCGGCTAATGTGATTGGCCCCTGGGCTAACGTTACCGCAGTTTAGGGTGAAATACCTTACTTGAGAAGGGTCTCATATAGGAAGGATCAGCGAATGGACAGCGGCGAGCCCTAGTGTGAAAGGATCTGGGAGAGGAAGAGCTTGGTGCGGTCTTCTTGCGGGTCCTTAAAGATATCGTCTGGTGTCCCGTGTTCAACGACGACACCGTCATCGAAGAAGTACATTCGATCTGCGACAGCACGGGCGAATCCCATCTCGTGAGTGACCACGAGCATTGTCATGCCGGAACGGGCTAATTCTGTCATCACGTCTAACACTTCCTTGATCATCTCGGGATCAAGCGCAGAGGTAGGCTCGTCAAAGAGCATGATTTTGGGCTGCATGGCCAGCGCACGTGCGATGGCGACGCGCTGCTGCTGACCTCCTGAGAGCTGCCCCGGGTATTTTTCGGCCTGCTCGGGAATGCCCACCCGGGTCAACAGCTCCATTGCGACTTCCTCGGCTTTTTCCCGAGGCCATTTGTGCACCCAGATAGGTGCCAGGGTCACATTGCTCAGCACGCTCAGGTGCGGGAACAGGTTGAACTGCTGGAAGACCATGCCAATCTCACTCCGGATCGCGGCGATGTTGCGTACGTCATGCGTCAATTCGATCCCATCAACGATGATCTGCCCGCGCTGGTGTTCCTCCAAGCGGTTTATCGTGCGGATGAAAGTGGATTTCCCTGATCCAGAGGGGCCAAAGATGACGATCACCTCGCCTTTTTCGACCTCCATATCGATACCGCGCACGGCGTGGAAATTGCCAAACCATTTGTGCACATCCCGGCAGATGATGATCGGTTCACCCATACAAACACCTCATTGATTTTGTTCGGTCACGCCCAACTGGCGCTCAAGCCGTCGGCTCGCCAGGGACATGGCATAGCTGATGACGAAGTAGAAGACGCCTGCAAACAGATAAATCTCACGCACCGCACCCAGAAACTCACGCTGCTTGATCACGCTCTGGCCCACGGCGAGCAGGTCAAGCAGACCGACGATCGTCACCAGGGTCGTATCTTTAAAGATGCTGACAAATTGTCCCATGATTGGCGGGATGACGGCTCGCAAAGCCTGGGGAAGCACGATCAATCCGGTGACGAGCAGTTCGCTAAGCCCGAGGGCGCGGGCGGCTTCGATCTGCTCGTTGCGGACCGCTTGCAAGCCGCCCCGGACAATTTCGGCTAAATATGCGGCAGTGAAGAGTGTCATGCCTGCCATGGCACGGACGACACGATCGACGGTCAGCTCAAGCGGCAGGAAGAGCGGAAGCATCACCTGCGCCATGAAAAGTATCGTGATGAGTGGGACGCCGCGCACAACCTCGATGAAAAGCACACTGAACCCCTTCACGATTGGGAGTGAGCTGCGTCTGCCCAGAGCCAACAGGACGCCAATCGGGAAGGAAGCCACGATACTGACTACGGACAACAAAAGGGTCAGCAGCATGCCGCTCCAGATGTTTGGCGCGATGATCGGCAGCGGCTCAATAGGGGCTACTCGTTCTACACCGACATCGAAGGTGGTCAGGATGTAGATCAAAACCGGCAGCGCGACCACCCAACTGGCGAGACGGAGCCACCGGGTCTTGCTCAGGACCGTGAGGGCACGACCAAGGCTTCGCCCTGACAAGTATCCCAGCAGGATTGACAAGGTCTGTGGGATCAACCGCGGCAGCGTGAGGCCCAGGAGGCTGCCATTCGGCTGGAACCCCAGCGGCAGCATGAGCAGGAAGAGCACCGCGGAGGGGATGAGCGTGAGCCAGCGTCGGAGCTTCCCGGGTACGGATACGAAGTTGAACCCCGAGACCAGGCCGATCAGGATAAGTCCTGCATTTGCACGCCAGGCTTCATCCAGCAGGGGCATCAGCTCGGGTCGGTAGATGTAGTAACCGAGATTGTTCGCGATCGTTGCGAAGGTGGGCAGTTTCAGGCCACGAATTAATACCGCGATCAGCATCGGGCTGATGACCCAGGCGGCCACGATTACGCGCCGCACTTTTGATTCAGGCGGAGAACGCCAGATGACCCAGGTCAGGATGCCCGTAACGACGAGGATGAGCAGGCTGACACCCAGCCGCCAGACCTGATCATCAGGATAACGGCCCCAGGTCAGCACCCTGATATTGCTGGTGATGACTGCCCAGTTTGCCTTGGTCAGGGTCCACTCTATGACCGAGCGACCCACAAAATATATGATCGCGAGCGAAACCAGCGTGAAGAGGCTGTTGAGCCAGCTGCTGAATAGGTTCTGGTGCAGCCAGCCGAAAAGGCCGACCGCAGTCGCTGGGGGTCGTTCCACGGCGGATCTTGAGGCGGGTCCGGCAGCCATGGTCAGCGCTCAACAATCTGCAGCCGCGAGTTGACGGCGTTCATAATGGCAGAAATCACCAGTGAGAGCAGCAGGTAGGTCGTCATCATCAAAGTGATGACCTGAACGGCCTGGCCGGATTGGTTGAATATAGTGGATGAAACGTTGTAGAGGTCCGGATAGCCAACCCCGACGGCCAGGCTGGAGTTCTTGGCGAGATTGAGGTACTGGTTGGTGAGGGGTGGGATGATGACGCGCAGCGCCTGCGGGAGGATCACGAGTCGGAGTACCTCGAATTTGCTCAATCCCATTGCAGTGGCCGCTTCGGTTTGCCCCTTTGGAACCGCAAGGATGCCAGACCTCACGATGTCGGCGATAAAAGCGGCGGTGTAGAGGACCAGGCCCAGCAGGATGCCGGCAAACTCCGGCGAGAGCTGCGCACCCCCCACCATGCGTAATCCCTCCAGTACGGGGTAATCGAGCGCGAGGGGCGGGGTGGGAAGCAGCAGCCATGCGAGCATCGGCAAGCCCAGCAATGGAAGCAGCGCCCATAGGCCTGGCCGGGTTTCAACTCCTTCAGCGACGCGTTTACGGTAGAGCAGGCTGTAGATAATGATAGCTGAGATCAAGCCAACTGCTGTTGCGATGATCCAGATAGTAAAACCCTCTAGCGGCAGCAACCGCGGGAAGAAGAACCCGCGCTGGCTCAGGTTAAAGGGTCCCAGTTGAATGCGGTCTTGCAGGGACGGCAGTTTTAATATAATTCCGAAATAGATGAAGAAGAGTTGTACGAGCAGCGGTGTGTTGCGAATAACCTCCACGTATGCGCTGAATATCGATCTCAAGAGCCAGTTTGGCGACAGCAGCGCGATGCCAGCGAAAATACCAAGGAAAGTCGCGAGCGCCAACCCGATCAGGACCACACGCAGCGAGTTGACAACCCCGACGATGTAGGCGTTCCAGAAGCTGTCCGTCCGTTCGAAAGGTAAACCCTCGCCGATGCCAAACCCGGCGGTGCGCTGCAGGAAATCAAAACTAAGGCTCAAACCGCGCGAATCGAGCGCGGTGAGCAAGTTACCGATCAGCCAACGGCCAATCAGGAACACGAGCAGGAGGAAGAGCGCCTGGCCGAGCGCCTGCAGGAAGCGTGTGTCGCGCCAGAAGGACCAGATCCTAGATTGCGCTTGGGTCGACGGAGAATCCATCAGCTGGTTTTCCTGTACAAATCGGGTGATGTTGCAGCCCGGTGTAAACCGGGCTGCAACATGATGGTCAGGGCAGCTTTATCGATCTAGATCAGCGCCAGGGCTGAGGGTAAATCAAGCCGCCATCGCTCCACAACGCGTTGAAACTTCCTTCGCGCGGAATGTCCGTCCCATTCGGTCCAAGGTGACGATCGTAGATCTCACCGTAGTTACCGACTGCGCTGATGACATTCACCATGAAGTCGGACTCGAGCCCCAGAAGCTGGCCGAACTCACCCTCCAGTCCGAGCAAGCGCGCAACCTCCGGATCCTCCGGGCTGCCTGCCGCAATTTCGGCGACGTTATCCGAGGTGATGCCTTTCTCCTCGGCGATCATGATGCCGTTGACCACCCAGGTGACGAAGTCTCCCCACTGCTGGTCACCGTGTGCCCAGAGCGGCCCCAGGGGTTCTTTGGACATCGTCTCAGGCAGGATCAGGTGATCTGCGGGGTTGGACAGCGTGGTCTTCAAACCTGCCAGCTGCGACTTATCGGATGTTAGCCCGTCGCAACGGCCTTGATCGTAGGCTGCAGCTGTCTCGTCAGATCCGTCGAACACCAGGGGTGTGTAGCTGATGCCGCGTGAAGAGAAAGCATCCGCCAGGTTTAATTCAGTGGTGGTGCCGGACAACACACAAACTGTGGCGCCATCCATATCGTTTAGCGAAGCAAATCCGCTATCTCTGCGCACCATCATGCCCTGGCCGTCGTAGAAGGTGGTCGGGCCAAAGTCAGTGCCCAATTCCACATCGCGGGTGAAGGTCCAGGTTGTGTTGCGGATGAGCACGTCGATTTCGTTCGTCTGGAGTGCGGTAAAGCGCTCGGCTGCGGTGAGCGGTCGGAATTCGACTGCATCGGGATCCCCGAATATCGCCGTCGCCAGCGCATGGCAGAAATCGACATCGAAGCCGACGAAATCACCATCTTCATTCAGGAAACCAAATCCGGGAACGCCGGAGTTGACACCACAGCGCAAGACGCCGTTAGCCCTCACAGCCGCCATGCGATCGGACTGCATCTGGAATTCAACAGGCACGTTCACCTGCACTTCCTGGGTTTCAACGACGCGTACTTCCTGGGTTTCAACGACTTTAACCTCTCGAACCTCTGGTTCGGCAGGTTGGCACGCGCTGAGTGAAAGCAAAAGGATCAGCAATCCTGCGAGCAGTAACGCGTACTTGCGATTCATTAGATCTCCTCCTCTGGACAGAATTTTTTTGGAACATGTCTGGAAATTTATCCCGGCATATCTTTGTGGGTGTCACCTCCTCGATCTGGATAACGGTCACTGAGATCTATGGCTTAACGAGCGCCAGCAGGTAGGGTTGCGTTGCTAACTTGAAATGTCAAGCCTGCAGAAATGATTTAGTTGTAGTAATAATCAGAATGTTCTTTGGCGATCGAAACTTGGATTTCGATTGTAGATAGATCTGATTTGTGAGTCAAGCAAACGAATTCGAGGACTTTAGCTGATACTTTTCTCCCCTTTCCTGGAAGACCACTAGCATGATAGATTGATGGCTGAACCCTTTTGTCAGCGCTGGGAACACGAGAGTCGCATCGATCATGAGCACACTCATCGGGCGCAAGCTCGAACGCTACGAAATTGTTGAGCGTATTGGACAGGGCGGAATGGCCACAGTCTACCGCGCCATCGATTCTGCCAGCGGTGAAGAGGTCGCCATCAAAGTATTGGCTCCCGGTATCGGGGAGGATCGGCGCTTCATCAAGCGCTTCCGCCGCGAGGCCGGCTTGGTTTCTGAACTCAAGCACCCTCACATCGTCCCCGTCCTGGCTTATGGGCAATCTGACGGCTTCATATTCACGGTTATGCCCTTCGTGCGCGGCGAGTCATTGCACGACCGGATCTTGCGCGGCGGGATCACGGAGGGTGAGACTGCTCGCTGGATGGACCAGATCTCACAGGCCCTGATGTTTGCGCACGCAAAGGGGGTGATCCATCGCGATATCAAACCCGGAAATGTGATGCTCGATGAACATGGAAATGCGCGCCTGACTGATTTTGGCCTGGCGAGGGAGATCGCGCTGCCGAGCAGCCTGACAGGTTCGATGTTGATGGGCACACCCGCCTATGTCTCACCGGAACAAGGTCGTGGTGACAGCGTAGATGCGCGCTCTGACCAATATTCGCTGGGCGTCATCCTGTACGAACTTCTCACTGGACGCATTCCATTCGACAGCGAATCGGCTATGGCTACCGTGCTGCAACACATTCAGGAGCCAGTTCCGCGCCCACGCCGTTTTGCGAAAGATCTCAGCCCGGATGTGGAGGTGGTGGTGCTCAAGGCACTCGCCAAACGCCGCGAAAAACGGTTTTCGAGTGTGCAGGCGTTCAATGAAGCCTTCCAGGCCGCGCTTGCGGGTAAACCCCTGCCTGACCTGGGCAAACTGCCCCCGGAACCGACGCGAAGGATCCAAGCGGTTGATGAACCAATCATGGATGCTTCACAAGCAGAAGGGGCGCTGGAAGCCGGGCGACGCC
>JASFUN010000032.1:0-8936 GCA_050050255.1 Anaerolineales bacterium
TCTTTAATAATGAGAAAGGCTCCAGTTCTGTGAACTGGAGCCTTTTATTAATTAACGAGCGGCTTTTCAAGCGCTCAGCTTCTTCGCCAGGTCAGCCGCTGAGGCAGCGTTAGAGGCATACCCATCCGCCCCGATCTGATCCGCAAAAGACTGCGTCACCGGCGCGCCTCCGATGATGATCTTGACTTTATCGCGCACACCGGCTTCTTCGAGTGCCTTGATCGTCTGTTCCATTGACCTCATCGTCGTTGTAAGCAAAGCGGACATCCCGACGACGTTCGGGTCGAATTCCTTGACCGCATCGACGAATTCTTCCGGAGACACATCCTTACCGATATCCTTGACATCAAAGCCGGCGCCCTCGCACATCATGGCCACCAGGTTCTTGCCAATATCGTGCAAATCGCCTTTTACCGTCCCGAGCAGGACCCTGCCAGCCATGTCCGCGCCGGTTTCTGCTAAAAGCGGTCTGACTATCTGCATAGAGGCCTGCATAGCGCGCGCCGAGCGAAGGACTTCGGGGACGAACATATTGCCGGCCTTGAACTCCACACCGACGTGATCCATCCCCGGCATAAGGCCCTCATCCAGGATCTGCTTCGCCGATAAACCCTCATCGAGCGCTTGCCTGGTCAGACCTTCCATCGCTGCGAGGTCTCCTTCAATGACTGCAGTTGATAACTTCGACAGGCGCTCACTCATGATTTCCTCCGATCGATTGCGATGTTTCTCGCCTGGCCCTCTGCCGGGCGATCGCTGACAAATCCGACACGACTACCCATTGTACACCCATAGATGGCCTGCGGGTGGCCCTGTGGTGGGCGTAAAAACAGTAGAAGCCCACCTTCAGGGACGCCAGGTGGGCTTCTACCCCTTTGGAAGTCAATGCTTCAAGCAGCCTCAGCCGCTTCTGGGAGCTCGGTAATCGATGGCCGCGGCAGGTTGGCGTCCTCCACCAGGCGAGGGATGATCGCCTCCCAATGAACCGCCATAAGGTGGATGCCGCTGATGCCCTTAGTGTTCTTGAGCTTCTCGATCATCTCCAGCGCGATCTCAACGCCCACTTCCTGCTGGGCTTCCTTATCATCGCCTGCGGCGTCCATCCGCTTGATGACCTCATCGGGCACCACTACGCCCGGAACATCGGCAGCCATGAAATGGGCCGCACGAGCGCTCTTCAGCGGGATCATGCCAGCCAGAATGTAGACTCTATCCAATAAGTTGCGCTGGTCGAGTGCCTCGAGCCACTCAAGGAACCTGTCATAGTCAAAGATAGGCTGGGTTTGGATGAACTGAGCCCCGGCGTTCACCTTCTTCTCGGCTCGGATCGCCTCGAAGCGTGGTGGCGCACCGAAGGGGGAACCGGCCGCGCCCAGGAACAATTGTGGGCGATTCTTGATATTGCGACCGTCGATGTAAATGCCCTCGTCACGCATGCGCCGCAGCATCCACAGCATTTGAACCGCATCCATGTCAAATTGATCGGGCTTGGTCATCGGGTTGGGACCAAAGCGGTGATGGTCACCGCTCAGGCAAAGCACGTTGCGGATCCCCAGACCGGCGGCCCCCATGACGTCCGATTCGATCACCACGCGGGTACGATCACGGGCCTGAAGCTGCATGATTGGTTCAAGGCCGGCATCCAGGCATATCTTGCTTGAAGCGATGCTGCTCATGCGCGCCGAGGCAGAGGCGTTATCGGTGAAATTGGCCGCCGTCACGTAGCCTTTGAGCCAATCGACCTTCTTTAGAATGACGTTACCGGAGGCACTCAACGGCGGGGCGATCTCACCGGTGGTGACGAATTCCCCGGTGCGCAGGTTTGCCTCCAGCAGCGAGATCGGCTCTTCGTACGCCGGTGGGTGATAAGCTGAGTCACCCTGCCACCACTCTGGCTGGCGCAGATCATAGAAGAAGGAATCCCAATCTTGATCAAACTTCTCCCGGTTGACAAAGATATCTTTCGGGAAAGGACCCTCACCTCGCTCGCGCCAGGTCTGGATCATGTCGATCCAGGTCTCGCGACCAACGCGGTTGCCATCCAGCGGGGCGTTAATTTCCAACAGTTTCTCGGTTCGCCCCATGCGTTCGGCGCGCTCGTAGATCTTGTACCAGGTGCACGGCCGGCTGGGGTCAACCTCGCACGCTTCGGGAGTCGCACCACCGCACAAACCGTTGCGCAGGCCTTTCGGGCATGTCATCGGGCAGATAAACGCGGTCTCTTGAAGGATGCAGTTCCCGCACATTCGGCAACTGAACAAGACGCTCTTGATCGCTTGCTCGCCCGACGTGAAGACGCGCATGAAGAAGGTATCCTCATCGCGGCGATATGGTTTAAACGGCGCTTGGTAACGGCGAGGAGAAAATATGGACATTGTCGACTCCCTGTACTGATTTCTTCGGTTAGTCTAATAGAAGGTGCGCGCGGCACGCTAGTTACAAATATCACCTCATTGTTGACAAAATGCGCTTATTCCACCAATTTTTGTCGAATTAATCCCGGCGCTAGTGCGACTCCCTCTACGATCGCTCCCATATTTGACTTGCCAGTATATACCGTGATATATTAGCGATATATTCACAGGAAATGACTCCTGTGTCAAGTGCAGGACGAAGGTCCACACACCAATGCGAATGACCCTTATCATTCCAACCTCAGCAACCCACCCCCGCCGCGTTGCGCCCAGTAAGGCAGCATCTGCGTCGGGTTTCATTTTTTAAACCGAGAACAAGCAACTTAACAACCGACACCCAAGCTGAAGATATTGCTGGATGTGCACAACTGTTCAGGTTGACCCCCAACAGTTACTGCCAACATCCCCAGGGCTCAACCCGGCGATTAATCAGGCCTCCCAAGCGGATCGAAGCAACCGGGATAGAAGTCACCATCCCGATCATCCTTCTGCCCGCCTCTGCTTCCGCATTCGCACTGCAGCAGTTATCCGGGGAGAGCCAGGGTCTGCAGCTTCCATCCGGTCGATAATCCCGAGGCCGTCTGAGTGACACGGCGACGGTCTTTATAACCAGTGCTTGCATAACGGTTCGCCTGCGAAAGGAGGTGCTCTTTAAAGGGAAACAACTGCTAACCTGTAAACATCGTTGTCAGGCTTTGTGAGAGATACTCTCAAAGCCATCCGTCATAACTAATACGGAGGAGTAAAAATGCGTGTGAAGAGATATACATTGGTGGCCATCCTCATCATCCTGGCGCTTCTTTTCGCCGGATGCGCACCGGCGACTCAAGAGCCTGCAGGCGAAGAACCTGCAGGAGAAGAGCCGATGGAAGAACCTATGGAGGAGAAGGTCTTCACCATTGGCGTGCTCGGCCCCTTCACCGGACCCAGCGCGCGCACAGGTGACGAGTTCCGCGTCTCCTCAGAGATGGCCCTAGAAGCGATCGATTACAAGATCGGCGACTACACGATTGAAGTTGTCTGGATCGACTCACAATCCGACCCTGAAAAAGCCACAAGGGCTTACGAGGAAGCCATCGTTCAGGATGGAGTCCAGGCAGGCGTGCTGAACTGGCACAGCTCCGTCGCCGTGGCGGTCATGGAAGTCACCGCCAAACATCAGGTGCCACACTTCTTCGGGTTCGGCGCGACCGAGGTCGTGAACGAAAAGTTTAATTCCGACCCTGAAAAGTATGGATACTGGACCTCCAAGGGCTGGCCGACGCCGGTTAAGCTCACCGTTAACTATGTCGAGGCGCTCGAAAACGCGATCGCCGAAGGCGTGTGGTCTCCGGAAGATAAGACCGTCGCCATTTACGGTGAGGACACGGACTGGGGCCGCAGCTTCGGCGAAGGCATCGCCGGACAGCTCGCGGACGCCGGCTGGGAGGTCGTCGACCGCCAATACTTCCCCATCGAACAGACCGAGTTCTACCCGACTTTGAACTCCTTTAAAGATCAAGGAGTCGCCTTGCTGGCTGGAACAAGCACGGCGCCCCCATCAATCTCAGCCTTCATTAAGCAGGCGGACGAGGTTGGCCTCGAGTCAATGATCATCGCCGATGGTCTCGGCTGGGTGGGTGAATGGTACGAACTTACCGGCGACGCCTCCAACTACGTGATCGACCAGATCCCCGGCTTCGCTTCTGATGCCGCCAAGGACTTCGCAGTCGCCTTCGAAGAGAAGAGCGGCCTGCAGCCCAGCCCTTCGTCGGGTGGCCTTTCCTACGACGGCATGAACTTCTTCATCAAAGTCCTGCAAACCACGTATGACGACTTTGGTGAACTCACCAGCGAAACTGTCTATCAGACTGTCCAGGATAAAGTCTGGACCGGCGACATGGTCTTCACCGCTGAGGACGGCGCGATCGTCATGCAAGAGTACAACTTCAGCGATCCGCCAGATCCAATCATCGGTGGCGATTACTACACCTTCCCCGTCCTGCAATACATGGACGGCGACCAGGTATATGTCTTCCCACCGTCGATCGCCGAATCAGAATTGATGGTCCCGTAATTCACCATCAATGCAGGGGGATGGCAGCCTTTAGCGCTGCCGTCCCCCTCAATCATTTGTCGGTCGTGTACCCAAGGTTCATTCGGACTTATTCGTTATTCATAAACCCACAACCGAAACGATGAGGAATATCAATGCCCACGATCCTGGATGTCCGCGAGTTGACCAAGCGCTTCGGCGGCCTGGTTGCAGTCAATAACGTCTCATTCAAAATTGAGGAAGGCGAGATCTTCGGCTTGATCGGGCCGAACGGCGCCGGGAAAACCACCCTGCTGAACTGCATCGCCGGCACACATACCCCCGATGCCGGCGTGGTGAGCTTCCTCGGCCGAAAGATGACCGGCTACTCCGCCGATGTGCTCTGCCGGGCGGGGATGAGCCGCACCTTCCAGATCTCGCAGCCCTTCCCGCGCCTGACCGCATGCGAGAACGTGATGGTGTCGACGATCTTCGGCAACCAGCGCTCGAATATCTTCAAACCCGAGCAATGGGCGAACGAGATGCTTGAGTATGTCGAGTTCCCCATGCCGGTCGACACCATCGCTCACAATTTAAATACCGTCCAATTGAAGAGGCTCGACCTCGCCCGCGCGCTGGCCAGCGAGCCCAAACTGCTCCTGCTTGATGAGCTGGCCGCAGGTTTGACCGAAGGGGAACTGCAGGATCTCATGCAGATCATCCGAAAAATTCGCGACAGCGGCGTGACGATCTTGATCATCGAGCACATAATGCGCGTGATCATGGGGCTGTGCGATCGCGTGATGGTATTGCACTACGGTCGGAAGATCGCCGAGGGACCCCCGCGAGTTGTCGCGCAGGATCCCAAGGTGACCGAAGCATACCTTGGCGAAGAGACGCTTGCCGCTTGAAAGCGGTGAGGCATAGACACGTAAATTCGTTGCAAGCAGGAGGCGACCCTTGCTAAAAGTCAGTGAACTAGACGCAGGTTACGGTTTCTTGCAGGTCCTTTGGAAGGTCTCGTTGGAAGTCAACGACGGTGAATTTGTGGCGTTGGTCGGGCCGAACGGGGCCGGGAAATCCACAACCCTGCGCTCCATCGCGGGTCTGGTGAAGCCAATGTCGGGCGAGATATTGATAAACGGCGACCGGATCGGCGGCATGCCCGCTCACCTGATCATCAGAGATAAGGGCATCAGCTACATCTCCGAGAGCTTGAACCTCTTCTCCGCCATGTCCGTTGAGGAGAACTTGTTGCTCGGGGCCTACACCATCAAGGAAAAGGGTGAACAGAGGAACTCGCTCGAGTTCGTCTACGATTTGTTCCACCGCCTTGCAGAGCGCAAATCACAGCTCGCAGGCACCCTGAGCGGGGGTGAACGCAAGATGCTCGCCATCGCGCGCGGCATCATGTCCAGCCCCGATCTGTTGCTGGTGGATGAGCCCTCCCTGGGTCTGGCTCCTAACCTGACCCAGGACGTCTTTCAGGCGCTGCTCAAGCTGCGTGACCAGGGGGTCACGATCCTGCTCGTCGAGCAGAACGTCAACACGACGCTGCACATCACCGATCGTGCGTATGTCATTGAAAAGGGGCAGATCATCATGCAAGGCCCCAGCAAGGAACTCTTGAACAACGAGCACGTCCAGGCCGCCTATCTGGGGATTTGAACCCCCTGAACGCGGATAACTTTAGGAGTACAGCACATGGCTGAAACTGCAATGAAAGAACGATCGCCGTTCATCGCCTTCCTGGGCAAAGCCACCTCCAGCGCGGGCCTCACGATCATTGCCACGATCGCTATTGCAATCGTCGCGACGGTCGTCGCCGGTCCCTTCACCTTGCTGAACGCGATTGTCACGGGTGGTATGTGGGCGCTGTTAGCCGCTGGTCTTTCACTCGTCTTCGGCGTGATGAACCTCGTCAATTTCGCCCACGGCGAATTCTTCATGATCGGCGGCCTCACGGCTTATTACGTCTTCACGCCGATCTCCGATTATTTAAAGCAGCATCCTTCCGCTTTCCTGACCGCTATCGCCCCGTTTGCAGGCATCATAGCCGCCACGCTCGTCGGCGCGCTCGTCGGATTCCTGTTGGAGAAGCTCGTCTTCTACCAGCTGCGTAAACGCACCAAAGAGCAGTGGGTGATGAATTCTTTCCTGCTCACCGTTGGCATCTCGGTGATCATCATCAACGCAGTGCAAATCATCTGGGGCACCAATTACAAAGGCATAACTTCTTACTGGGACGCCCAACCGCTGGAAATACTCGGGATCTTCATTTCGATCGATCGCCTGGTGGTGTTCGTGCTTGCCATGGTGACGATGGCAGCCTTCTGGTATTTCCTGCGACGGACGAGCACAGGTAGAGCGATTCGCGCCGTGTCCCAGGATGAGACCGGCGCTCAGATGGTGGGCATCGACTTGAACCGCATCCAGGCGTTGACGCTGGCGTTGAGCAGCGCCCTGGCAGCGATGGCAGGAGCAAGCCTCCTGTTTATGTTCCCTTCCTATCCAACCGTCGGGTTGAAACCGCTCTACATTGCCTGGTACGTCGTCATCCTCGTCGGTCTGGGAAACGTCGCCGGCGCGCTCGTCGGTGGCTTTATTGTGGCGCTGCTGCAGACGCTCACAGGCTACTTCATCGGGGTGACCTGGGACGACGTCATCCCGACTGCCTTCGTGATGTTGATCCTCCTTATACGCCCCTCTGGCCTCTTCGGAAGCGAGGTCAAGGGTGTGCACGAGCAGTAAAGGAATATCCATGAGTCAAAATTCAACCGTCAAATACACTGTCGAAGAACAAGAACCCATTCAGCGGCTCCGCAACCTGGGGCACAAATTCGGCATAACCCCGCTTGGGCTGGCTTGCATTATCATCCTGCTGCTGCTTCCATATATCCCGCCTTTCAACCAGGAGCACCTGCTTCGCTGGTTGGTCGGCGCGGCGCTGATCGCTGCCCAGACGATTGCGTTTGACTTCACGACAGGCTACATCAATGTCGTGAATTTCGGTTTTGCAGCCTTTCTCGGCATCGGCGCCTACACCTCGGCGCTTTTAGCGGTCAACTTCGGGATCTCACCCTGGATCGGCATCTTTCTCGGCGTCATCCCGGCAGCATTCCTCGGTTTCATCACCGGCGTATTGACTTTAAGGTTGCGGGGTATCTTTGCGGCGCTTATGTCCTGGTTCGTTGGCCTCGCCCTGCTCGGCCTGACGCGCAACCTGACCGAGCTGACGCGCGGCCCGCTTGGCTTGAACGCGCCTACATTCTTTGAGACTGCCTCGAACCGGCCCTACTTCTACGTCATCGTCGTGATGATGATCATCACCTATCTCGTATTGCGCTGGATAACCAACGCGCACTACGGGCTCGCCTTCCGAGCCATCGGCCAGAATATCGACGCCGCCCGGGCTTCCGGTGTCAACCCGACCTACTACCGTGTATTTAACTTCACGATCCAATGCGCGTTCGCCGGCTGGCTGGGCGGTTTTTACGCTCACTATTACGGCATCCTCACACCCGCGATCATGGCTACATCACACACCGTGGAGGTGCTGGCGATCGCGTACGTCGGCGGACGGGGCAGCATCTGGGGCGGAGCCTTCACCGCCTTTCCGTTCATTTTCCTGATCGAGTTCTTGCGCTCCAACCTGACGGAGCTGCCCGGACTCCACCTGGTTCTCTACGGCCTTCTACTCATCCTGGTGATGATCTTTTATCCTGGAGGCGTCGCTGGAGTCTACAACACCATCCGGGAACGTATCGCCGGGAGGGGTCAGCCCGAGAAGCCAGCCACCGCATCAGCTGATTAAGGATCGGATTTGGTGCATACCGCTAACCACAGCATCTTGAATCCTTGGAGGCGCACGGCTGTCCGTAAGCCTGCGCGCCGGGTGACAACCACAGCCAGCGCCCATCCCTGCATGTATGAACCAGGAACCTTTTTGACCGCTGCCCATTCAAACCGCATCCAGAAAGCAGAACTTCATGCGCTCTAACTACATCGACTTTCTCAATGCAGGCGATCTTGACGCCATTCATAATGGCACAATGCAGGTCCTCGCTAAGACCGGGATCGGCTTCCCCCACAGCGGCGCGCTCGAAGTGTTTAAGGAAAATGGCTTTCGCGTTGAGGATGAAATTGTCTTCTTCGAAGAAGACGATCTGCTCAGGCTGATCGATGATGCGCCAGGCTCTTTCACGCTGCGGGGGCGCGACCCTGAGAAGAGCGTGGTTGTGGGCGACGGGCATCCTGTCCTCGCCCCCGGTTACGGCGCACCTTTCCTCGCCGACCCGCAAGAAGGTGTGCGAAAACCGACGATGGATGACTATCAGGACCTCGTTCGTCTCGCGCATATGTTGCCCAATCAAGACCTTAGTGGCCACCTGCTCGTGCAGCCCGATGACATACCGCCTGAGATCGCCCATCTGCACATGCTCGGCGCGCACCTGCTGCTTTCGGACAAACCCTTTGTCGGCAGCACAGAAGGAGCACGTGGCGCCAGC
>JASFUN010000033.1:0-8859 GCA_050050255.1 Anaerolineales bacterium
GACCCGTGGGCTCTTATTAATAACGCGGGAGACAGTCCCTAAACCCACGCCGGCTTTCTTGGCAACATCACGTATCGTAGCAGGCATCTTTCCTGTAAAGTCTATGGAAACGTTCATGGAACCGGTTCCATAATAGTACTCGAATCCTGCTTGGCTTGTCAAGTCGCCGGGAATCCCGGCGCCCCCGGTTGGCCTTGACGACCCGCTAGAGCAAGGGTATTATGCCGGTTAATGAAAAAAATTATCAATAACAGCGGGGACAGCGACGTTCAGCCCCTGCTTGAAAAGCTGAGCAAAGCCGGCTATCGGCTCACTGCCCCACGCCGAGCCGTCGTGCACACCCTGGCACAGAGTGACGATTTGCTGCGGCCCGAAAGGATTCACCGTCTCTCACGCCAGGAAGCCCCGAAGCTCGGCCTCGTGACCGTGTACCGAACCCTGCAGTTGCTCACGGATCTGGGCATTGCCCGCCGGGTTCATACTGAAGACGGCTGCCATGGATACTCACTGGCCGAACACCACCACGGCCATCACCTGGTCTGTAAACGCTGCCGCCAGCTGGTCGAGTTCCCGGGCACCGAGGACCTGCAGCCGCTGATACAGCAGCTCGAGAAGCTCACCGGCTTCGTCATCGAGGATCACGTGCTAGAGCTTTCCGGGCTCTGTCCTGATTGCCAGGCGCTGCAGGGGTCGGGCAGCCCGATGGAGGCCTAACGGAAGGACTACATGCGCAAAAAACACCCGGCGCCGATTGAAGCATTCCTGCTGGCGCTCCTGGCCGTTTTGGCCATCGCCGGCTGCACGCCGCAGGCCGAAAATCACGCTCTCGTAGATGAGGCTTTCCTTTCGGAACCAGCGGAGATCAATCCGGTTGACCTGGAAGCCGGAAGTAGGCTCAAAGTCGTCGCCACAACCAACATCGTCCAGGACGTGGTGAGCAATGTGGCAGCCGACCTCATCGAGCTGGAAGCGCTTATCCCGCGCGGCGCCGATCCGCACGCCTACGAACCGACCCCCGGCGACCTGCGTAAGCTCGCCCGGGCCGACCTGGTTTTCCTCAGCGGCGTCGGCCTCGAGCAGCCGCTGTACGCCACGCTATCTGAAATCGCCGCTGACAGCGTGATCGTATCCCTCTCGGAAGGCATCCCGTTGCAGTCGTTCGACAATGTCGAAGGTGTGGACAGCCCTGACGGGGAAGCCCACATCGAGGGCGGCATGGACCCGCACGTCTGGATGGACCCGCTCAACGTCCAGACCTGGATCCGGAATGCTTCTGAAGCCTTATCGGCAGCCGACCCCGCTCACTCTGCCCGCTACCAATCGAACGCCGCCGATTACGATAAGCGCCTGTTGGAACTTCACGCCTGGATCGAGGAACAAGTCTCCACCATACCGCCCGAAAATCGAAAGCTGGTCAGCGACCACCGGGCACTGGGTTATTTTTCAGCCCGTTATGGCTTCGAATTGGTCGCTACCGTCATCCCCGGTTACAGCACAGCGGCTGAGCCGTCCGCGCGTGAGCTTGGTCGCTTGATGGAGAGCATCGACGCCGAATCGGCGCAGGCGATTTTCGTAGGCTCAAACGTCAACTCCACGCTGGCTCAACGCGTCGCCGAGGACTCCGGCATCCAGATCGTGCCGCTCTACATCGGCAGCCTGAGTCAACCGGAAGGGCCGGCCGGCAGCTACATCGAGATGATGAAGTACAATGTCAAAGCTATCACAAACGCGCTACGCCCTGGCGGGTGACCCGATCACCGAGGTGGATCTAGCATGGCCCAATTGACCGCCCGTTTCACGGACCACATCATAGATGCGCCGCCCATCCATCTCGAGGACATCTCGGTGCACTTCAACGGGACCGAGGCACTGCTGGGCATCACCGCCGAGATCGAGCCGGGCAAGCGCATCGCCATAGTGGGCCCAAACGGCGCCGGCAAGACCACGCTGCTGCAGGTCATCGCCGGCGTTCTAACCCCTGATCACGGCAAAGTCCAGGTTTACGGTCACCATCCCCAGCGCCACGTTTGCATCGCCTACGTCCCTCAGCGCAGCCAGGCTGATTGGGATTTCCCCGTCAATGTCAGGGAAACCGTCATGATGGGCCGCATCCGCAAGATCGGCCTCTTCCGCTGGCCAAAGCAAAAAGATTGGAATTTTGTGGATTCATCGCTTCAACAGGTCGGAATGCAATCATCCGCCGAGCGACAGATCGGTGAGCTTTCTGGCGGGCAGCAGCAGCGCGTATTCCTCGCACAAGCCCTGGCTCAAGAAGCAGAGGTGATCCTGCTTGACGAACCGCTCAACGGGCTCGACGCTCCCTCTCAGGAGGCGATCCTGGACATCCTCGACGATCTTTCCGAACGCGGAGTTACCGTGCTCGTCGCCACTCACGACCTGGACCTGGCGCGCGCCCGTTTTGACCAGATCATGCTGATCAACCGCCGCCTGATCGACTTCGGCAGCCCGGACGATGTCCTGGTGGAGTCCAACCTTCTCGAAGCCTACGGGGGCAGTATGCGCTTCATCGAAGGTGAAGACGGGAGAGTGCTGCTTACCGATACCTGCTGCGAGGGCGAAGAGGACCCTCATCACCATGGCGGATCTATTGCAGTTTCTGGCTGAGCCTTTCAGCTACACATTCATGTTGCGCGGCCTGATGGCTGCCCTGATCGTAGGGGTAGTATGCCCTGTCCTGGGGACCTATGTCGTGCTGCGCGGGATGGCGTTCTTCGGGGACGCGCTGGCGCACATCATCCTTCCCGGGGTGGTGATCGCCTTCCTGCTCGGCTGGCCGCTTGCTGTGGGGGCTTTGATCGTCGGCGTCCTGGCAGCGCTGGCGATTGGCGCCATCAGCCGGCGCACCCGTATCCAGGAGGATGCGGCGATCGGCGTCGTGTTTGCGGGTGCATTCGCCCTCGGCGTGGCCCTCATCTCGATGCAGCGCAGCTACGCCGTAGACCTCGCTCACATCCTGTTTGGAAACCTTCTCGGTGTCTCGGTGGCTGACCTCTGGTTGATGGGCATCCTGGGATTAATTGTACTTGTGGGGATCTTCGCCTTCTACAAAGAATTCCTCGTGCTTTCATTCGACCCTACGCTTGCCCGCACCTTGCGCCTGCCGGTCAACCTCCTGCAGAACCTGCTCTTGATCCTGCTTGCGATGGTCATCGTGATCTCGATCCAGGCCGTGGGCGTGGCCCTTGTCCTGGCCATGCTCGTCACGCCTGCTTCCGCCGCCTACCTGATCACCCGCCGCTTGCCGCCCATGATGTTGCTTTCCGCAGCGCTGGGTATCGTCGGGGGTTTTCTGGGGCTTTACGTATCCTACTACCTGGACATAGCCTCTGGCCCGGCGATCGTGCTCGTCGAAACTGTTTTTTTCGCGCTAGCCCTGGCCTTCAGCCCCCGCCGGAGCGCGCTCTGGACACACTCCCAAGCCACCTGAGCACATCCGATCTCGATAAAACCAGCCTGACCGCGTCGGGTTCATCGGCATAAATGCAGGAGCCGACGGGATCAACTGGTTCGTTTTGATCGGATGCGGGTATTATTAAGCGATGATATCCACACGCTCCTCCGGCACCGATATCCCCTGGATCACGGTCTCATTCACGATTCACAGCCTCTTCATCCTGGCGCTGCCGCTGGTGATCAATCTGGAGCGCGGCCTCTCGCTCGAGCTGATTCTGCTGACTGCCGGCTGGTTCCTGGTGTCGATCTTCATCATCATCGTCCGCTACGCCGGAGAATTCGGCGACACAAGCGTACGCACGCTGGCCTTGCTGGACATCGGCTTCGCGATCGCGGCCATCGCCTTAACCGGATATCTCCACAGCCCACTCCTCTGGCTGCTGCTGCTCGGGCCGGTGACGATTGGCCTCCAGCGCACCAGCGGTGCGGCACTGCGCTGGAGCGTGCTCAGCATCAGTTCTTTCGCGCTCGCCATGCTCCTACTGAGGACGCCGGCCCTGTGGGAAATGCTTTCGACCGTTGCGCTGCTGATCGTGATCGGACCCACGGCGGGCTTGCTGACTTTCCTCGGGCATCGGATTTGCGCTGTAATTGATGAGCATATCCACAGCCGCCTGGCCGACAGCCAGGTCGCCCGCCAGGAGGAGCGCTCACGCACATATGAACTGTTCAACATGGCCACGGCGATTAACGCCTCGCTGGACGTTGACACGGTGGTCAGGCTCTCCCTGGATCTGTGCACCAAAGCACTGCACGCTTCTGACGCTGGAGGCGGCCGGATTGGATCCGCCCTGCTGCTGCTTACGCCACAGGGCTTTAAGATCATGGCCACTCGCAATCTCCCCGTTCAAGAACAGGCGATGGTCTTTTCGAAGGAGGCCGGCGCTCTCAGCCGCGCGCTCGTGCGCGGCGGTACACAGACTGCACTTTACCCGGAGAACGATCCGGAGCTTCGTCAGATTTCGGGCCTCGACGTGAACTCGGAGGTGCTGATCACCCCGCTCGCCTACAATTTCGATACCTTCGGCGCTCTGCTCTTCGGTCATCCCGAACCACGTTTCTTCGACGCTGAGATGCGTGATCTGCTTACGGCCATTGGCCAGCAGGTAACCATTGCGCTCCAGAACGCGCGCCTCTATCAGGACCTGCTGGTTGAAAAGGAACGCATAAGCGAACTTCAGGAGGAATCACGCAAGAAACTGGCGCGCGATTTACACGATGGCCCCATTCAAACCCTGGCAGCGATCACCATGCGCCTGAACTACGCAAGACGCTTGATGGAGCGCGATCCCAAAGACACCCGGGAAGAATTGATCACGCTCGAAACCGTCGCCCGCCAAACCACGCGTGAAATCCGCCATATGCTCTTCACCATGCGGCCGTTAATCCTCGAATCCCAGGGCCTCGTGGCGGCACTTTTCCAGCTGGCTGAGAAGGTCCGCGAAACACACAACACGAATGTCCTGCTCGAAGTGCACCCGGAGTTCTCCAGATCGCTCGACGCTGCCAGGCAAGGCGTCATCTTTTACATCGCCGAGGAGGCCGTCAACAATGCCCGCAAGCACGCGCAGGCATCGCACGTCTGGCTGCGCCTGTGGGAAACTGACGATGAATGCATCCTGCAGGTGGAAGATGATGGCGTCGGGTTCAACGTGGGCGCCGTCGACGCAAACTACGAGCAGTTAGGCAGCATGGGCATGGTCACGATGCGCGAGCGGGCGGATCTCGTGGATGGAACCCTGCGGGTTGAATCGTCCGAAGGAGAGGGCACCTGCGTTACACTCACCGTCCCACTGCCAGAGTGAGCCGGAAATTTCCCCGATGAATCCGGTCAGTTTTTTCGAGATCTGAAATGCGCTGGGAAGCCCTGCTGTGGAGTGTGCTCGCCATCGCGGCGCCTGCGGCAGCAGCCCTGCTCTGGCGGCGAACCCGGCCAAGCCTTCCTCCGTGGGCTGAACCGTTGGTCCAGGGGGCCGGATGGCTGCATGGCCTCCTGCTTCCCTACCTTGCGCTCCTGCTGGGGTCCATCCCCGGCGGATTGGTGGGGCTCTACGCGATCGGCCCGCTGGAGTGGATCACAGGCAGTCTCGCATGCCTGCTGGGTCTGATAACCGTGATAGTAAGCCATCGCGTCCACCCGGTTAACAGGCTGCACGCCCGCAGTGCGGTGGATCGCTGGAAGGATGAACCACGCTGGGCACTTTACCGCGCAACCGGCGCGCTCTGGGTCGATGATCTCGCCCTCGGAGCCGGTTTGGGTCTGGCCCTCTCGGCGCTTGAATGGGCGCTTTCCGGATTAGCGCGCAATCCCCGGGACCTTTCAGGACAGGATCCTGAACCGCTCTATCGAAGTGCTACCTCAACCGCGCTCTTTTTGCTAACTCACAATTTCTGGCTCACAGCCGGGACGCAGATGATCTTGTTCCTCTTACTTGAATACTGGTCCCGAGCGAAGCGAGGACCGCAGACGGACGACCGCTGACCATGGCTTTGACAGCACATTAAAAAGTAAGATTGAGATCCTAGAGAACGTCAAAATGGTAGATGGGAGAGTTGATAAAAGACCAGGACCGGAATGAACGACCCTGGTGGACTCGGTTTGCTCCGATTATTCTGGGCGTTTTATGGTTCGTCTGGATTGGCATTGAAGATCGCGGGACCACCACGGTGTTGCTGGTATCGGCAGCTTCACTCACCGCGATTGCAGCTGCAATCCAACCAGGGATGCTGCGACGGCTCCCCCATTCCCGGGCGGGGCGGAGCGCGGCCATCTTGTTGGTGGGCTTGGTCGCCGGCCTGCTCGTCACGCCAACTGCGGTCCTGCTGATGGCCGTGAAGCTATCGCTGCACAACCACCTGCCGCCTGATTTCAATCGCGCTGATATGGTTCAAGTGCTTGGCAGCACACCGGCCTGGGCGATAGGCGCACTGCTTTTAGCTGCGGCAGCCGTTCTCTACGACTACATTCGGATGGATAAACAATCTTGAGCCCCGTTGGCAGGTCTGAAGTCATCGCTTAAAATGCCAGTAGGTGTTTCAAGAGAAGGCGAGGGAAGATGGGACCGACATTGGATGCACAAATATACCTTTGTCCCAATTGTTTTTTGGCGGGTAAAGAGGCGGGTGATTGCCCGCAGTGCGGTCACAAGAGAGTCGGCTGCCGACCGGGCGACCCTGACGATCCATGCCGTCGTCCGCTGATGGACTCTGACGGCAACCTGCGCTCGAGGGCGCCACTCTGGTGGCTGCAGTATACCGTAACGAACCTGACTGATTACCTGCGCAAGCAGGATTGACATCGAACGATAAGCGAGGAATGCATGCAGAAAGAAAACGTCATCATCATAGGATCGGGACCGGCTGGTCTCACCGCGGCACTGTACATGGCCCGGGCTGAGACGAACCCTTTGGTTATCTCCGGAAATCAACTCGGCGGCCAGATCTCGATCACAAACGAGGTCGAAAATTACCCGGGATTCCCCGAAGGAACCACGGGACCCGAACTGGTCGAGTTGATGCAAAAACACGCCGAGCACTTCGGCGCACGCGTCGTGATCGATGAAGTCACCGAGGTCGATCTGACTCAGGGATCGCCATTTATAGTCAAGACTCACGGCGAAGAATACCAAGCCGACAGCGTTATCGTGACCGTCGGTGCCTCTCCCAAACGGCTCGGCATCCCGGGGGAGGAGGAGTTCATCGGGCGCGGCGTTTCGTTCTGTGCTACCTGCGACGGGTTCTTCTTCCGGGATAAAGAGGTCCTGGTCGTCGGCGGCGGCGATAGCGCCATGGAAGAAGGCATCTTCCTGACCAAATTTGCCGACCGTGTGCGGGTGATCCACCGCCGCGATGAACTGCGCGCCGGTGAAACCCTGAAGAAGCGCGCTTTCGCCAATGACAAAATTGAGTTTGTCTGGGACACCGTCCTGGATGAGATATCCGGTAACGGTAAAGTCGAAAAAGTCCTGGCCCGAAACGTCAAGTCGGGCGATACCGAGGAACTCGAGACCGACGGCGTGTTCATTTTCATTGGGCATTATCCCAATTCGGACCTATTCAAGGATCAGTTGGAAATGGATGAGGTCGGCTACCTGATCACCGACGACCGTATGATGACCAGCGTTCCAGGGGTTTTCGCCGCGGGCGAAATCCAGGATCCGGTCTTCCGTCAAATCTCGACGTCTGTCGGTCAGGGCGCAGCTGCCGCGATGATGGCTGAGCGCTGGCTCGAGGAGCAGGAAGGCTGACCCGTGCCCGAGAGAGCAGGCCTTTTTTACTTTGAGCATCGCGGGGGAGGCCTGGACGGAGGCGGTCCTCCTCTGGTTTTTGTGCACGGTGCAGGCGGAGATCATCTGCACTGGCCGCCGCAGGTTCGCCGGCTCCCTGAGCACACCGTATACGCACTTGACCTTCCGGGCCACGGGCGTTCAGGTGGCCCGGGATGCGGTCGCATCGAAGACTATGTAGAGCGGATTGAAACCTGGATGGATGACATGCACATCTCGAGGGTCATCCTCGGCGGCCATTCCATGGGGGGCGCCATCACCCAACAGTTCGCGCTCGACTCACCGCAGAGACTGGCAGGGCTGATCCTGGTAGGCACGGGCGCACGGCTGCGCGTTGACCCGTCGATTCTTGAGGCGACCGCCGACGCGCAGCGGCTCGAAGAGGCTGTTGACGCAATCATCGATTGGTCCTTCAGCGAATCGGCGCCCGAGCGGCTTACGGAGCTTGCCCGGCGGCGCATGCTGGACGTCGATCACATCGTCATCCACGACGATTTTGTCGCCTGTGACCAATTCGACGTAATGGACCGGGTAAACGAGATCAAGTTGCCGGCGCTTGTGCTATGTGGCGAGCAAGACCGCCTGACGCCAATGAAATACAGCGAGTACTTGTTCGATAAGCTTGTGCAGGCGCGACTCATACGCGTTCCAGACGCCGGGCACATGGTGATGCTCGAGCAGCCAGAAATCGCAGCCAGGGCAATCTCGGAATTTGCATCCGAAATACAGTGATGTTTAAACTTTTGCCTTAAAATCAATAGGGGCGACCGGCCGGTCGCCCCTATACTTTTTCGGGTCAGACAGAGCGCTTAACGGT
Source organism: Anaerolineales bacterium (assembly GCA_050050255.1). Lineage (GTDB taxonomy): Bacteria > Chloroflexota > Anaerolineae > Anaerolineales > E44-bin32 > E44-bin32. The sequence continues at coordinate 8,578 of JASFUN010000033.1, forward strand.
GCGCTTTGTACATCAACTGCCGCCCCGGTGACCCGACGCCTGCCTGACCTACGCATCAATCCCTATTTTCCTATCCCTAACAGCTCCCTGATGCTTGGCTCCAGCGCCTGCACCGCCCTGGCCCTGTGACTCAGGCTATTCTTCTGCATGGGCGTTAACTCCGCCATCGTCCTGTCCAGACCGTCGATCCTGAAAATCGCGTCGTAGCCAAAGCCGTGAGCGCCATGCTCCGTTTCGATAATCTCCCCCTCGCACACACCCTCCGCCGTTTCCAGCTGCCCT
>JASFUN010000034.1:0-8840 GCA_050050255.1 Anaerolineales bacterium
ATCGAAGAAGTTCATGGATGGCGAGCCTATGAAGCCGGCTACAAACACGTTGGCGGGGTAATCGTAGAGGTTCTGTGGGGTGTCAATCTGCTGCAGGATGCCGTCCTTCATGACCGCTATGCGGGAGGCCATCGTCATCGCTTCGACCTGATCGTGAGTCACGTATATAAAGGTCGTCTGCAGGCGCTGATGCAACTTTGTGATCTCCGCGCGAGTCTGTACGCGCAGCTTTGCATCGAGGTTGGATAGCGGTTCGTCGAACAAAAAGACTGACGGTTCGCGAACGATGGCACGACCGACGGCGACGCGCTGTCGCTGACCACCAGATAGTTGGCGGGGTTTCCGGTCGAGCAATGCGCCAATACCAAGAATGTCTGCCGCTTCTTCGACACGGCGCTTGATATCTTCGCGCGGGGTTTTCCGAAGCCGCAATCCGAAGGCCATGTTGTCATAGACTGACATATGTGGATAGAGGGCGTAAGATTGGAAGACCATGGCGATGTCCCGATCCTTCGGGGCGACCTCGTTCACAACCCTGTCGCCGATGAGGATCTGTCCCTCCGTGATCTCTTCAAGCCCTGCAAGCAGGCGCAGGGCCGTCGTCTTACCGCACCCGGACGGCCCCACCAAAACTAGGAATTCTTTATCCTTCACCTCGATCTTCATATTGTTGACTGCGGTGACCTCGCCAAATCGTTTGTAGACGTGGTCGTATGTTACGCTGGCCATGGGGCCGTCCTCCTTTCGGTTGGATATAGTACTTAAGATTATACATCTCAGAGCATCTAAGACAAACGAAAAACCAGCCCGCGTTGACGCTCTAATATGACTCTGGTATATTCGATTTTGTGCAATCTCAATCCGATGGAAAGCAATCAAATAGCAGTCCCTCAAGCCGCTTAAGGCTGCTTGCACGTTGGCTTGAACCGGGGATCGGGATCAAACGTTGGCTTGTCTTGATGATTTTCGGCACCGCGCTGATCGGCCTCGCCGTGGCTGTTGTCCTGCTTGACGTATACCGGACACACCCCGAATCTCCATGGTTGGCATTCTTTAGCCTGCGTTTCCTGCCACGCTGGCTGCGGGCATTGATGCTGGGCGGGGTGGGATTGCTCTTCCTGGTCTTGGGGGGCTTCAGTTTGAACCGGGCTTTGTTAGCGCCCTACATACAACCTGGTAGGTCGGTTGTTGAAGCGATTTCAAGATATCGTCGACTGGGTAGGGGTCCGCACATCGTGGCGATTGGAGGGGGCACCGGGTTGTCTACCCTTCTGCGCGGTTTGAAGAAGCGCACAGGCAACCTAACCGCAATCGTTTCGGTCGCCGACGACGGCGGATCGAGTGGAAGGTTAAGGCGCTCCCTGGGACTGCCCCCGCCGGGCGATATCCGGGCTTGTTTGGCGGCGCTATCAGTAGATGAGGACTTGCTCACCCAGTTGTTCCAGTACCGTTTCAGAGCCGGGGAAGAGCTGACCGGTCATTCATTCGGAAATTTATTCATCGCCGCCCTGAGCGGTGTCGTCGGAAGTTTTGAAGAAGGTGTACTGGAAGCGGGGCGTGTACTTGGAATCCAGGGACAGGTTGTCCCCTCAACCGCCAGTCAGATACAGCTAGTGGCCGACAAGTCGCTCTCTTCGAACGGGGGTGCAGTGCGTATCGAGGGTGAGAGCAAAATCCCTACAACCCCGGGCAAAATCCGACGGGTTCATATCGAACCGAATGACCCGCAGGCATATCCACCAGCCATCCAGGCAATCCTTGCAGCCGATATGATCGTGCTGGGGCCTGGCAGCTTGTTCACAAGCATTATCCCGAACCTGTTGGTGCCTGATATCGTCAAGGCAATACAGGCGAGCAGGGCGTTTAAAATCTTCGTGTGCAACATCGCCACCCAGCCGGGCGAGACGGATAGGCTGGATTGCTGCGAGCACCTGCAGGCGCTTGAATCTCACATCGGGTCTGTTCTCGTGGACACGCTTGTGGCCAATGAACGGACGGATATCGAGCTCCCGGACGGTTTCTCGGCCGTGGATCCAGCTCTGGATAAATCCTATCCAGTGCCCGTTTACACAGAAGACCTGGTGGATCGGGAGCATCCAACGCGACACGACGCGGATCTACTTGCAGACGTTCTGATCGCACTTCTGGAAGAACGAACAGGACCACTCGATTGGGTCGAGGAGTTCGCTCTCGAGGAAGAACGCGGTTTGACGACAAACACTTCAATATAGCTAGGAGAATTGCAATGGCAACAAAAGTTGGCATCAACGGATTTGGTCGAATCGGCCGGCAAGTTTTGAAGATCATGAAGGAAAAGTATCCAGATGAATTCGACGTCGTCGCGTTCAATGATCTCGGGGATTTAAAAACCATGGCGCACCTTTTCAAATACGATTCGAATTATGGTCGTTTTGAGGGTGATCTGGAGGTCAAGGAAGACGGCCTGGTCATCGATGGTGATTTCGTCAAATCGCTCTCTATTCCCGACCCGGCCAAGCTGCCGTGGGAGGAGCTGGGGGTTGAGGTTGTCATCGAGGGGACAGGAAGATTCAGAGCACGGGAAGACGCCGCCAAGCATCTTGAAGCGGGCGCGAAGAAAGTTATCATCACTGCACCTGCGAAGAACCCTGACCTGACTGTAGTGCTGGGTGTAAATGACGGCGATTACAAGGCGGGGGAACATCACATCATTTCGAACGCATCCTGTACGACGAACTGCCTCGCTCCCGCAGCTAAAGTCGTGCTCGACAATTTCGGCATCGTGCGGGGTTTGATGACGACCATTCACTCATACACTAACGGGCAGAACATCCTTGACCTTCCCCACAAGGACCTGCGCAGGGCGAGGGCTGCGGCGCTTAACATCGTGCCGACAACAACGGGTGCGGCAAAGGCCGTCTCGCTCGTGATTCCCGAACTGGAAGGAAAATTCGACGGGTTCGCAATGCGCGTGCCCACGCCGACCGTGTCCGTGGTGGACCTGACTGTGACGCTTGAAAAAGAAGCCACAACCGAAGAACTGCACGCAGCCTTCCGCAGTGCTGCCGAAGGGTCATTGAAAGGCATCCTCGGATTTTCTGAAGAGCCTTTGGTGAGCATGGACTACAAGATGGATCCGCGCTCGAGCATCGTCGACGCACAGTTTACGTTTGTCATGGAAGGGACGATGGCTAAAGTTGTATCGTGGTATGACAATGAGTGGGGCTACTCAGTGCGGACAGTGGATCTGGCGGCGTTAGTCGCTAAGAGCCTGTAGTTATCTACAGCGCCGCAGTAAAGACTGCGGCGCTGTGCAAAGCATCGAGGGAATATGTTTGATAAAAAGACAATCGAGGATGTCAACGTTGAAGCGAAACGGGTGCTCGTGAGGGTTGATTTCAACGTCCCTCTGGAGGATGGTAAGGTCGCTGACGATACCCGTATCCGCGCAGCTCTGCCAACGATTGAATACTTGATCGAGAATAAGGCCAGGGTTATCCTCTGCTCCCATCTGGGGCGCCCAAAAGGGAAAGTCGTAGCGGAGCTCTCCCTGCGCCCGGTATCCGATTATCTCGCCGGGTTGATCGGGAAACCAGTCGCTTTCGCAGAAGATTGCGTCGGTCCTGCTGCCAAGCAGGCTGCGGACAGGCTTCAACCAGGCGAGGTTTTGCTCCTGGAAAACACACGTTTCCATGCGGGTGAGAAAGCCAACGATCCGGAGTTCGCTAAAGAGTTAGCCTCCCTGGCGGAAATTTTCGTTAACGATGCCTTCGGAACTGCCCACCGGGCTCATGCCTCCACCGTTGGGGTTGCTGAACATCTCCCGGCGGTCGCCGGATATTTGATGGAGAAGGAGATCCGCTACCTGGGGGAGGCTTTGAGCGACCCGGAGCATCCGTTTGTTGCTATCATGGGCGGCGCGAAAATATCGGACAAGATCGACGTCGTGAAACGGCTGCTTCAGATGGCAGATCATTTGTTGGTCGGAGGAGGTTTGGCGAATACTTTCCTGGCAGCACGCGGTTATGACATGGCTGAATCGTTGGTCGAAGAGGAAGCCCTTTCGACTGCCGTGGAAATCCTGGAAGGATCCATCGATAAGCTGCTCCTTCCGGTGGATCTCGTCGTCGCTGATAAATTCGCCGCCGATGCGCAGTGGAAAACCGTCCCTGTCGACCAGGTGCCTCCGGGCTGGCAAGCCCTGGACATCGGCGTCGAGACAGTCGCGCTCTACAAAGAGAGACTGAAAGGAGCCCGGCTTGTAGTATGGAACGGGCCGATGGGCGTCTTCGAATTCGACCCCTTTGCGGCAGGGACTTTCGCAATCGCTCACGCCATAGCCGAATCCGACGCTACGTCCATCGTCGGTGGGGGCGATTCTGCAGCGGCGATCCGCAAAGCGAAATTAACCGATCAGATCAGTCACGTGTCGACCGGAGGTGGTGCCTCCCTGGAGTTCATGGAAGGGAAGACACTGCCAGGTGTAGCGGCATTGATGGATAAGTGAGCCCCTGCGCTGCGCTCAAAAATAACCACCTAAGACCACCCATCGATATCGATGGGTGGTTTCTTTATTCGGGTCGCTTGTGCAGTGGTCTTCGCTTGGTCATTCCACCCAGGTTCACTTGTCAGTTTACTTACAGTTAACATCGAATTATTGTTCCACATACGGCGCTAATCTATAATGATCCCGGGTCTTGCAAGGAGGAAGGATGACCTTTGCACCTGGCGAAAATGTAGGCCCTTATAGAGTGATCGAGCAGCTAGGACAAGGTGGTATGGCTTCTGTGTTTAAGGCATATCACCCCGCACTGGATCGTTTTGTGGCGATCAAGGTGCTCCACCCTGCGTTCAAGGAGGAACCCAATTTCCTCTCTCGCTTCCAGCGAGAAGCGCGTGTGGTTGCCAGGCTTGAACATCCGAACATCGTTCCGGTCTATGATTTCGCAGAACACAAAGGCCAGCCTTACCTCGTCATGAAATACATTGAGGGGGAGACGTTGAAAGCACGTCTTTCCCGGGGGCCATTATCCAGGCAGGAAGCGCTCAGGGTCGTTGATGCTGTCGGTGAAGCGCTGACATACGCTCACGCGCGCGGCGTCCTCCACCGAGATGTGAAACCGTCCAACATCCTTTTGAGCCCCGATGGGTCGATTTACCTGGCTGATTTTGGACTGGCACGCATCGCCGAGGCTGGTGCTTCCACACTTTCTAAAGATGTTATGCTGGGAACCCCCCAGTACATCTCACCAGAACAGGCGAAAGGAAATATCGAGCTGAACGAGGGGACGGATGTGTACTCGTTCGGTGTTGTGCTCTATGAACTGGTTGTAGGCAGGGTTCCCTTCAACGCGGATACTCCCTTCTCTATTATTCATGACCATATCTACACTCCACTTCCTCTCCCGAGCAAAGTCAATCCCAGGGTGCCCGAAATCGTAGAGCGCGTACTGTTGAAAAGCCTTGCCAAGGACCCTGCGGATCGATTTCTCTCCGTCAGGGAGCTGATCCATGCCTTTCGATCCGCCCTGACTGAGGGCCGGCTGCCACAAGAAGTTAAGACTGCCGCCCGGGAGTCAGCGCCTGTACATGGCGGTGCATTGGAAGCGGGCAGCGCGCTTTCAGATCTGGATGATGGTGAAAAGGGCGCTGATGATAGTGCAGCAGCGAGCAAGCGGCGACGTTGGCCGTGGATCGCAGCCGGCCTCGGATCCACCTTAATCTGTCTGCTCGTGTTTGTTCTGGCACTAGGGGCTGCGGATCAAGGAGGCCCAACAACAGCCAACGGGGCTGAGGGGTCGACTCTGATCGATGAGGCGCGTGAGACCCAATCCACCGATGAGCGAGACCGGCCGGCGGAAGTTCTTAGCGATCCCAGGGCGGCCTACAAACGGGCGGAACAATTATCAGAAAACGGGCGCCAGGTTCTCGCTGCACAAGGTTTTATCAGGGCGGGGCAGCTCTTTCTCCAGGAGGAAGCATTCATCGAAGCCGCGCAAAGTTATCTCAAGGCATTTGAGTTGGATCGTGCCAGTTTTGAAGAACAGGATGATGTCGTAAACGGACTTGCACAAGCGGCGTTCCTGGGAGCGAGCAATCAACAGATATGGCCGGTCATCGAGCGCATAGATGCTGAAACCGGCGAATGGCCGCTTCTGCGGGTGATCGAAGCCAGAGCAAATATATTCGTCGGCGATGCAGACCAAACCATCCCACTGCTTGAAGGTGTGCTCCGTGAAGAAGGAAACCTGCCCCTTGCAAGAGCGGTTTGGGCCGAATATGAACTGCAGCATGGTGATGCCAATGTGGCCAGAGAGATGTTGGAAGAATTGATGTCGCAACCGGATCAGATGCCGCCCTGGTTGGTTGAGCACCTTCAGAATTTGATGCAAACTTTTCGTGAGGAATAGGAGCGAGGAGAGATACATGCCTAGGAAACCTTTAGTTGCTGCTAATTGGAAAATGCATAAAACGATCGCCGAGGCGATCGCTTTTGTTGAGCAGTTAAAGCCGTTGGTCGCGAACATGCATGAAGTGGATGTCGTCGTCTGCCCTTCCTTCACGTGCTTGAGCGCCATGCAAGAAAGATTGCACGGCACTTCGATCGAGCTTGGCGCTCAGAACGCCTACTGGGAGATGCAGGGCGCATACACAGGAGAGATCTCCCCACTCATGTTGAAAGAGCTATGCAGTTTTGTCATCGTCGGGCATTCTGAGCGTAGAGCGTATTTCCGTGAGACCGATGAGGTTGTGAACAAGAAACTTGTCGCTCTCTACACTCAAGGGCTGCGTCCGATCCTGTGCGTGGGTGAGTCGCTCGAACAGCGAGAAGCAGGGGAAACCAGGAGTTTCGTCTCAAACCAGGTTGAGGCCGCATTGGTTGGCCTGAGCGCGGAACAACTTGAAAGCATGGTTATCGCCTATGAACCGATCTGGGCCATCGGGACGGGAAAAGCAGCCACGCCTGAAGATGCAGCAAAGGTGATCAACGATACGATCCGCAAGGCGCTCGCGGGTTTGTATGGTGTTGAGGCGGCGGATTCGATGCGAGTGCTCTACGGTGGAAGCGTGAAGCCCAACAACGCAGCCTCCTTCTTCGACGTGGAGGGTATCGACGGTGCACTCGTTGGGGGTGCCAGTCTTGAAGCACAGTCATTCTCAGCGATCGTGGAAGCGGCGGTCTGAGACGGTTAAGGGCCAGTCGGGCTGGAAATCTCCGGTAAGCTGATTAACCGGCTTGTTCCCTTCTTGAATGAGTGGCGCTCAGCCTATTTCAACCTGTTCCAAATTGCCGGTCTCCGGCATCACCAAGTCCGGGCAGGATAAACCCGTGTTCGTTGAGCTGCCGGTCGACGGCAGCCAGGTGTATGGGGACCTCTGGATGTTCTTCATGGAGAGCCGCTATCCCCTCCGGCGCCCCGATCACGCCCACAAACTTGATCTTTCGAACCCCCCAGTTTTTAAGGATGTCCACAGTAGCGACCGCTGAGCCGCCCGTCGCCAGCATAGGATCCAATATGAGGCATACAGAAACGGTCGGTTCCACGGGGAGTTTGTTGTAATACTGGACGGGCTGCAGCGTCTCCTCATCACGGTAGAGCCCTATATGCCAAACTTCGGCTGAGGGCATCAACTCCCAGACGCCTTCGACCATTCCCAAACCAGCACGCAGGATAGGTACCAACCCGATCTTCTCGGCAAGTGAGTGACCGGTGATTTCCTCAAGAGGGGTTTTGGTATCCACAGCCTGGGTAAGCAAGTCTGTGGTCGCCTCATATGTAATCAAAGCCGAGATCTCTCGGATCAACTCCCGGAATTTCTTTGGGTTGGTCTCTTCGTTTCGCAGCTTGGTCAATTTGTGCTGGACAAGCGGATGGCTGGAGGTAAATACGTTTTCCATTTTGGTTCCCTTCTGCTGCACGCGTGCAAATCCGGTCCGGGTCTAGCGGTGTAGGATTACTGCTGTCAGATCATCAAAAAGATCACGCCGCCCGGTGAACTGAAGTACGCGATCTTCTATACGTTTGGCGACCAGCTGGGCTTGCCAATCGGGCATTCCCAATACCAGGCTCTCCAATCGCTGAATCCCGAAGAATTCCTCGTTCGCATTCAATGCATCCGTGACGCCATCCGTGTATAAGACGAGCAGTTGTCCCTCGTCGATCTCCATCTCGTAGGTTTCATATGTGCTGTTGTTCTGGACACCCAGTACCATACCATGCTGCTGCAGTAATGTGCCACGCTGGCGGGGTTCGAACAGCATAGGCGGATTATGGCCGGCGTTGGCAAAACTCAGATGTCCCACTTCTGGTTCCCAAATCGCATAAAAGACGGAGACAAACAGGTCGGCGTTGGTGTCATGGATGAGCAGTTGGTTAACCCGCTCGAGGCAGGCACCCGGATCTAGGATCTCCAGTGCCAGGGTCCTCAACAGAGTCCGTGATAGGGCCATGTATAAGGCCGCCGGGATGCCCTTATCAGCGACATCGGCGATAACGATCCCATAGCGGCTGCCATGCGGACCTTCGGGTAAGGGGATGAAATCATAGAAATCCCCACCAACTTCGCGGGCCACGCGCCAGGCAACGCCGATCTCCCATCCAGTTACTGTCGGTATTGTCGATGGCAGGAAGCTGACCTGAATGTCCCGGGCCATCGCGAGCTCTCTTTCCAATGACCTCTGTGCGGCCGCCTTTTCGATGAGGCGGCTGTTCTCCAGGCGCAGGGAGATCTGGTGAGCGATGCCGGCCATCAGGGATGGCTGTTTGCCGGATAGGAGTTCGTTTTCGGTGATCAGCAGGCCGAGCAGATCTTGGCCATCGCTCAAAACCAGGCAAAGCGCCTGATCGTCCTTCAGAATA
>JASFUN010000035.1:0-8779 GCA_050050255.1 Anaerolineales bacterium
CTTTACCCTCCTGGATTACGTTTACTTCCATCTGTTCCCCTGGCAAGAAAACAGCTTTAACGGCGTTGGCAAGCTCATTGATGTTTAAAACACCTACACCCTGCAGTTCAGCGACACGGTTTAGATTGTAATCATTGGTCAATACCTGGCAGCGCAGCTGCTTGGCAAGGATGACCAGCTTGTCATCCACCTCGCGCACACCCTCTACATCAAGATCGACGATGCGGAAGGAGATGTTTGGATCCTTCTGGAGCCGGTTGAGGATATCCAATCCGCGTCGCCCACGCTGTCGCCGCAGGCCGTCCGAGGAGTCGGCAATATGTTGAAGCTCATTCAACACAAAGGAGGGTACCAGCATGGGGCCGGCGACGAATCCCGTCCGGGCGATATCGAGGATACGACCATCAATGATCACGCTCGTATCGAGCAGCACCGAAAGGCTATCTTGATTGACCGCTGCGCTGCCTGCGCTGCTCGACCCGGAAAAGCGCTGGCCGAAAACGTTCATAATGTCGTTCTGCCGTAACACGAACAGGGTCACGCTTAAATATCCAAACAGCACCGCGCCGAGAAACGGCAGGACCTGGCTGAAAGGTTGCGGAAGCAGTGAAAGTGGGAAGGCGAGCAGCGCGGCGATGATTAAACCGACGATCAGACCGATTAAACCCGAGACCATCGTGCGGATCGAAAGCTGGGAAATCTGCTGCCGGAAGGACCGGATTGGCCGCGTGGTGATGAAAGGCGTCACCACCAAACCAACCAATGCTCCGACTAAGCCGAAGACCAGCGCCCACAGGACCGCCTCCTCCCCGGCTGAGCGTCCCAGGTAGGTTCCCAGATAGATCCCACCGACAAAGAAGACCACCATGCCGATTACACGTGCAATAAAGTCTACACTCATAAATTCAATCCTTCCCGATGAACGCAAACACGGCACACGCCCGGGTTACGGCGCCTGCCGTGTTCTCTGTTCCATCCCCCGATGTCAATATCGTGTTCTACGCGACCGCAGCCTGTTCGTCCAATTTATCGCAATACGATCGCGTCGTTGAGGATGATCATAGAATAAGACCGGGCGTCGAGGGTTTCTTTTAATGAACTGGATAATTGAACCCTCAAGCTACATAATAATATCACGTTCATCGAGAATCTTCTATAGCCGAGAAATGCAACGTGGGCCACGCAAGCTGCGTGGCCCACGTATGCCTCCTGTTGGGTCCAGAAGCACGACTAAGGCAGCTGGCCTACGACCTCAAAAGTTGCCAGCACCTGATCGAGGGCATCCCAGTGGGATTCCTCTGTGATGACCATCTGCAGGTGGATCAGGTACGCAAATTGGTCTTGTTGAGATACGGCAACGAGTTGGAAAAAGGTGGAGCCACCGGGCCCACCACACTTCTCAAACAGATCGTATTTCCCCCGGTACAACGCATCCTCGTAGTCGTAGCGCCCTACATACTCACACCCTTCTCCGTATGCCTGGTACTCGTTCAAAAGCTCTACATATCCCAGCTGGCTCGCCAGGTCATCCGAGGCTGCTAGCATGACCCCGGGATAACCCCAATTGTCATAGTAACCCTGCAAGTCCGCTGCGGCGGTGATGCCGCCTCCTACCACTTGATTGTCGATATACCAGGGGGTTCCATCGATCTGATCCCACGTAGTCGGGACCTGCATGCGCATCGATTCATAATCGTCGTAGACCCACACGTAACCGCTCGATGACGCGCTGTTCGTGGTGTTGGAGGTCGAGCCGTATTCATTCGGCAGAGTACCGATGACCTCGAAGCTGTCCACTATGCGTTCCGCCGCATCCCAATCGCGCCCGGCGGGCATCTGGATGTGCAGTTCAATCAGGAAGGCATCGGGAGCCTCCAACGGAGCGGCCAGCAGCAGAAAGTAATCCGTACCCACCCCGCCGCAGTCGGAGAAGTAGTCCGCCTGGCCTGCATAGAGGCCATCACTGTAATCTTCGCGCCCTTCATACACGCAGGCTTGAAACAACTCGGAGTCGCTCACGTCATTCAAGTAGTTTTCAAGTCCACCAAGCGCCTCGACGTTGGCGCTGACATCGAATATCAATCCTGGAACCTCCCAGGAATCTACGAACCCCTGCAGATCGCTCGACGCCCAGAGCGAAGAACCAAAGATCAGGTCATCCTGTACCCAGGGTGATCCGTCCACATCTGACCAATCCGAGGGAACCTCAACTTGAAGCGCACTGTAATCGTCGAATACGTAATTGTAGGCGCTGTAGCCCTCGCCGGTTGAGCCACCACCACTGCCAGTCCCCGCAAAGGATCCGGCCACGTTAAGGCTGCGCCCGTTGATCTGACCTTCCAGCACCTCATCGGTGGCATAACGCAGCACTTCCACGCTCATGGTCGCATCGGTCCCCTGCGTTCGGATGACATCACAATAGTCCGCCATGGTTCCATCCGTAGAAAGGACGAGTCCTTCCAGCGCCGTCAGTATGTCCCCGGCCTGGATGCCGGTCTCGTCAGCGGGCGAACCCGAAGCGACTGATGCAACCCAAATACCGGATAGCGAACCATCGCCGGTGCTCACAGCTACGCCGTTGATGCCCAGCGAATCGACATCGTCCCCGGTCTTAAGGCGCGCGATGATCGAACGCGCTTCCTGCGCGTTGATCGCGAAATACTGATTGTCGGCGATAAGGGAAGTCGCATAGTTGACGCCCACAACCCTCCCGTTCGCCTCAACCAGCGGTCCACCAGAATTTCCGGGGTTGATGGTCGCATCGTGCTCCAGCACCGAATCGATCGATGCCCAGGAAGTCTCTCCATCCGCATGCGCCTTCGATATGATCCCCTTAGTCAAGGTGAACTCGGGATCGCCGAGAGGAAAACCTGCAGAGTAGACTTCCAGCCCGACATCGACGTCGCCGGTGTACCAATCGAGGTATTCAAAATCGTCCCCTTCTATGTCGATGACCGCCAGGTCGGAGCATTCTGAGACGCCCAGGATCTTGGCGTTGCGGGGGCTGTCTTCGCCCGCAACCCATACCCTCAGCAGCGCGGCACCTGTTACGACATGGTTGTTAGTGACCGCCAGGCCAGATGGATCGATGATGAACCCCGATCCCGAACCGGCCGCATTAACCTGCATGCCCAGCTCAGGATCGATGAACGTGCCTTGCGCTTCGATCAGAACCGTGGCGTTTTGTACCTCTTGGAGACTCGCAGCGCCCCCGCTGTTGGACGAGCTTTGTTCGTCGTCGATCTCCGCTTTCTTGCCACTCTCGCGAGTCGTACTTTCCTGCTCTTCGGCAACCTGAGGCGCATCTGTTGGTTCGGGCGCCCCGCAGGCAGCGAGGATGATTGCCAGGGCAGTGATAAACGGCACCCAACCCCAACGTCTGTGTGAATTCATGTTGTTCTCCTTGGTTGATTTTGTCGTGCTATCTGACTTGGACTTTTGCCCGTGCATCAAGATCGCAGCCGGCAGCCCGAAGCCGTGTGCGCAGTCTGAGCGCCGACCCGGATTTGAGTATAGAACAGTTGCCCGCAGCCAAAGCCTTTCAATCTCCTTGCATAAATAAAGCAGCAAAGTTTACACAGTATGCATTAGAATCTCCCACCTTGGGAGGTACAGCATGCATATCCTTTTAACAAATGATGACGGTGTTTTTGCCCCGGGATTGCTCGCGCTTGCGCAGTCGCTGCGCAAGATCGGTGAAGTCACGGTCATCGCACCTGAGCGCAACTGGTCGGGGTCCGGTCACGTTAAAACGATGCATCGCCCGCTGCGGGTTACGGAAACCAACCTCCAGGATGGGACCGCGGCTCTAGCGACCGATGGCGCGCCCTCTGATTGCGTCGCCATGGCGCTGCTGGGGTTGATTAAGAAGAAGATTGACATCGTCGTCTCAGGGATCAATCCCTTTCCCAACCTGGGACATGACGTCACCTACAGCGGCACGGTCACTGCGGCCATGGAAGCTGCGCTGTCCGGAGTGCCAGGTTTTGCAGTCTCGCTTGACTCGGATCGAATGGATGCGAAGCCATTGGATTACCAACCTGCAGCGGAAATAGCGGCTTCCATCATCCAACAAGTGCAATCCGCGCATCTCCCAGGAGGAGTCCTGCTTAACATCAACATCCCCTATATCCCCCTTGATGAAATGGTCGCGGTTGCGATCACCCGTCAGGGCCAGCGCGTCTATCGGGACGCACTCATCGAAAGGGAAGACCCCCGCGGGCGGAAATATTACTGGATCGGCGGAGATATACCGACAGGCGTCCTGGAGGAAGGTACTGATTTCTGGGCGCTGAAGGAAGGGATGGTTTCCGTCACGCCGCTGATGATGGATCTTACGGACGACGACATGCTCCCATCATTGGAGGCCTGCGGCCTTAAACTCGAGAGGTGATGCCTGCATCACCTCTCAAATGCTCTATCCGTCACTCAACTGAATGGACTCAACTCACTGCTGAACTTTCTCCGCCGCTGGTTCCACCCTGACTGCCGACACCTTGTACTCTGGAATCTTCGCTTGTGGGTCAAGGTGCTTGGCTGTAAGCAGGTTTGTAGCCGCCTCGGCGAAGTGGAAGTTCATGAACACGGTACCGGGCGGCGAACGGCGTGTGACCACGACGCGCGCTTCAAGCGTCCCTCTTCTTGACGTCACCCGCGCTAACTGCCCATCCTCAACCCCGATGACAGCCGCATCCTGCGGGTGAATTTCAACTTCGGGTTCAGGAGCCAGCGAGTCGAGGCCTGGTGAACGGCGCGTCAACGTACCACCATGCCAATGGAAGAGGATACGGCCCGTTGAAAGGATAAACGGATACTCCTCATCCGGAAGTTCGGCCGGCTCGACATAATCAATTGCGCTGAACAAACCTTTTCCGCGCGCGAACTTTCCGGCGTGCAGAATGGGAGTCCCGGGATGATCCGGAGTAGGGCAGGGCCACTGTATGCCACCCTGTTCCAGACGTGCATGTGACATGCCCGCGTAGGACGGCGTCAGCGAAGCAATTTCATCGAACACGTCCGATGCTCGATCATATTGCCAATCTGCGCCCATCCTCTGGGCGAGTTCGGTCAGGAGCAGCCAGTCGGGCTTGGCCTCCCCTTTAGGCTCCAGCGCTTTGCGCACGAGATGTACGCGCCTTTCGGTGCTGGTGAACGTGCCCTCTTTTTCTGCAAAACTTACGCCTGGCAGGATCACATCCGCCATCAACGCCGTCTCGTTAATGAAGATGTCCTGGACAACCAGAAAGTCGACCTCTCGTAGAGCATGCTCGACATGGTTTAGGTCCGGGTCAGAGAGCATCGGGTTCTCACCCATGATGTAAATCGCCCGGATATCGCCTGAGAGCGCACCATCCATGATCTCGGTAACGGTCATGCCCGGCGTTGGGTTTAATCGATCAAGCGGGACAGACCACCCTTCCGCAAACTTGGCGCGGATCGCGTCGTCGCTGACGGCTTGGTACCCTGGGAAGACGTTAGGCAGGCCTCCCAGATCGCATGCTCCCTGAACATTGTTTTGTCCGCGCAGCGGGTTGCAGCCCGTCCCCGGACGCCCGATATGCCCGGTGAGCAAGGCAAGGTTGGCGAGTGACTTGACGTTGTCCGTCCCGGTGGTGTGTTGAGTGATACCCATCGCCCAGAATATCGCCGATGCTTTTGAACGGGCATACAGGCGCGCCGCTTCGGCGATATCTTCAGCCGGCACACCTGTAATGCGTTCGGCGCGTTCAGGCGTCCAGTCTTTTACCGCTTCCCGATATGCCTCGAACCCCTCCGTGCGTTCATCGATGAACTCGCGATTCTCGAGCCCTTCCGCCAGGATGACATGCCCCATGGCATTAACGAGCGCGACGTCCGAGCCGGGTTTTTGCCGCAGGTGTATATGTGCGAAAGGGGTTAGGCCGATGCGCCGCGGGTCCGCCAGGATGAGCTTAGCGCCCCGCTCCCTCACAGCTTTCTTCATCTGCAGGCTCAGCACCGGATGAGATTCGGGCGTGTTGCTGCCGATGACAAAGATCACCTCAGCCTCGACGATATCCGAGATCGAGTTGGTCATCGCTCCCGACCCCAGCGTTGTGGCCAGACCGGCCACGCTGCTGGAGTGTCAAAGCCGGGCGCAGTGGTCGACGTTGTTAGTCCCTACTACGCCACGAGCCAGCTTCTGTATGAGGTAATTCTCTTCATTCGTGCACTTGGCGGATGCCAGGAAGGCGATCGAGTCCGGCCCGTGCTGCTCCCGGATCTCCATCAGCCTTCCAGCAACGCGCTCCAGCGCTTCGTCCCAACTTGTCGGAAGGAATGCGGCCTCCCGTTTGTCCCGCATCAAGGGCACATCCAGTCGGTCAAGCGCGTGTACGAAATCGTAGCCAAAGCGACCTTTCACGCACAGATTCCCGTAATTGACGTTGTTGTCAAATCTCCCTGACACACGGAAGATATAGCCATCCTGCAGGTGGAGGTCAATCTGGCACCCCACACCGCAGTACGGGCAAGTCGTGTGCACTGTACGATCGGCTCTTAGCATCTCAACCTCCACGATCCAGATGCGGTCCCTTCAGCGACCGCTGGTTCCTGCCGTTCCGTCGAGTGACCTGAAAGATATCATCAGGCTCGACGCCCTGTTCGAACAGATACTCCCGTTTTCCTTTAAGAGCACCGGTTGGGCAAACACCGACACATTGACCACAGAAGACGCAGGTGGTCTGCGGGATCGGTTTGTCAAAAAATGTGCCGATGCTCGAATTGAAGCCGCGACCGCTGAAATTGATTGCATAGGTGTACTGCGCATCATCAGCGCAGACCTGGA
Organism: Anaerolineales bacterium; assembly: GCA_050050255.1. GTDB lineage: Bacteria > Chloroflexota > Anaerolineae > Anaerolineales > E44-bin32 > E44-bin32. The sequence goes on from JASFUN010000035.1 coordinate 6,806, forward strand.
CACAGCGCCAGCACATGACGCACTTTGCATAATCACGGATATACATCGGGTTATCGTCGATCAAATCTGGCTGACGGGTCTTTCCACCTTCAAAACGCTCCGGTTCGGCGCCGTAGCGTTCCAGCATGCGCTGCAGTTCCGGCGCCTCGGAGAGGTCAACTGTGTAAGCCAGCATCTCAAGGATCGTCTTGCGCGCCCGTTGAACAGCTGGCGAATCGGTATGCACCACGCTGTCCGCGCGCGCTGCAGCTACACATGCGGCCTGCATCCCTCGTACGCCCTCCGTCTCTACCACGCACAGTCTGCACAATCCGTTGGCGGTAGTGTGCGCAAAGTAGCATAGGACTGGGATCTCGATCCCGGCCTCTTCGGCCGCCTTGAGGATCGTCGTACCTTTTTCTACTTCAACTTTCTTTCCATCTATCGTCAGACTGACTTTTTCACTCACGGGATACCACCTTCTTCCAAGTATGTCCTGGTCAAATTCTGGTCAAATTGCAGGCTCACGTAATCTCCAGGTCGGCCGCCAATGGTACTTTTCCAGCAAAGCCTTGCAGTCTCTCCGGGAATGAGTAAATCCGCATCGTTTGGCGTCGTACATAGCCGATGAGCGTTATTCCCAATTCGCGCGCCAGGTTCACCGAAAGCGAGGTTGGCGAATTGCGTGAAGCTACGATCGGGCAGCCCATAGTCGCAGATTTCACCAGCATTTCCGATGAGATGCGACCCGTCACCAACAGCATTTTTTCACGGGTGTCAATGCCCCTCTGCATACAAATGCCGAGCAGCTTATCGATCGTGTTGTGCCGACCGACATCCTCGGCGCTTGCCAGCAGCTTGCGGCCATCGCTTATCGCCGCAGCGTGAACACCACGTGCGCGAGCGTACAGGCTGTCTGGTCGCTGCAACCCCCCAAATAATTCCATAAGTTCTTCCGGTTCAGCGGTGAGCGATGACTTAAGCGGTTCGAATCCGGCCTCTGGATCCCTGAACGTGATCCCACCACCACATCCCGATGTGATGATGCCTCGTCCTGGTTGAATGATGTCGTGATTGAGCCACACATCGACACAACACCCATGCGCGCTCAGATAAATTAGTTCAACCGCTTCAAACCCCGCAATAAACCCTTCGTTCTTCAAAAAACCGAGCGCAAGTTCTTTCTGCTCCCGGGGTGTTGCCATCAGGGTCGCCAGTTCCTGCCCGTTGACGTAGATCGAAATCAGCGTCTCCTCGATAACCTCACCGAGCACATGCGAAAAACCATCCCGGAATTCATACCAGTCAGCAGTTACCGCACCATCACCCATGCTCAATCCCTCGCCTGGCCTGAACTTTCTCTCAAGCCTCCCAGAGTTCAGGCCACTTCTCCACAGCCGAGAGAATCGCCGTCCCGGCAGTCATTCCAAGGCCGCAAAGCGAAGCGTTCGTCATGGCGAACCCGACGTCGCTGAGCGCTTGCAGATCACCGTTCTTCATTTTGCCATCCGCGAAACGACCCACGATCTCCAGCTGGCGCTGGGTTCCCAGCTGGCAGGGGAAGCACTTGCCGCACGACTCGTGAGCGAAGAAGTGCGCCAGGCTCAGCATGAACTGGAAAAGGTCCCGATCCTCGTTGATGACGGTGATAACGCCTGAACCCAAGGAAAGCCCTGCCTCCTGCAAATCCTCGAAGGTCATCGGCAGGTCGAATTCGTCAGGCTTGGCAAATGATCCGGCCGCCCCGCCCAGCAGGACCGCTTGCGGCTCACCAATCACGCCACCGGCCATATCGATCAACGCCCGAAGGGGGGTGCCGAATGCGACCTCATAAACGCCGGGTTTCCCCACATCACCGGATAGGCAGAACAGTTTCGAGCCCGGCGATTTTTCCGTGCCCTCTGATCGGTAGGCTTCCACGCCATTGGCGATGATCCATGTTGCCGTGCAAAGCGTCTCGACATTGTTGATTACTGTCGGTTTGCCGAAGAGCCC
>JASFUN010000036.1:0-8626 GCA_050050255.1 Anaerolineales bacterium
CACATAAGGTAACGGCGGTGGGGTTTTGCGGTCATCTTATCCCTCCCGCATGGATCCGAAAGACTCCAGGAATTTCTACGCTTTGCAGCCGACGACGGAAGATCCATAGCGGACACTGACACTTATTATCATTGATCGTTTGTTTGGCCGGCATGTGTCAGTCGTGTGATCGACCTTTTACGCTTATGCTCTAGAAGCGTCAGTCCTCGACTTTATGGGTGTGAATGCGAACTTGCCATCCCCGCAATTCAGAGAAACGGCTTACTCCACAGCCCCCAGTTTTGGCATACCGATGGCGGTGGCACGCAAACGATAGCTCTCTGCGCCCTCGGTGATTTTTTCAATTTCAACGAGGACATCCTTGGCGCCAGACTTGACAGCCTCTGAACGCGCAACGGATTCGAGCTTTTCCTCCGTGTAGGCCAGGGCTGGTTCGATGCGAGCGAAGCGCTTGCGCTCTTCTCCTGTCTGTACGTAAAAACCGACGATATTCATGCCGCGCATGACCGGCAGAACCCAGGCTTCATGGGTGCTCATGACGCTGCCGGAAACAGCCCCAACCGCATTGGCCACCTCATAGTGCTCGGGAAGGATGAGGTCGGTTCCGAGCAGTTCAGCAACGGTCGGCAGGTAAATGCCCGCAGGTGCACCGATGCCAATAATCGGGATCTTTAGATGAATGTCGCAGCCTAGATACGGGTTCCTGGCATAGAGGCTTTCCTCGACCAACCACTCTCCCAGGGCATGTGGCTTGGATATGTAGCCGCTGCGGTCTATGGGCAGTTCAGAGATGAACGTAATGACCTCTTCCATGATGCGCTCGCTGATCAAGCGCTTCACCAGCGCATCCAGCTCTTCAAGACTGACCTGCTTAAGCCTGGCGAGGAATCTCGCTCCGATTTCCGCCGCCTCCCGGTCCCAGGGTGCGTATTCACCGGTCACATGCAGAAGGTCTGTAGGGGTAAGCGCCGAGCGACCGATGATCTCCTCCCGGATCAGGGTCGACCCTCCGATCTGGAGTGGATGCATGACCTCCAAGCGTTCCAGGATGGTCGGCAGTGACAGAGGGTGTTCACGAAGCATCCCGATCAGTTTTTGCGCACGCGCGTTTTCGAGTGGTTTCGTTGGCTCACGGTTGAGGAACCAGTAATGCAGGTAATCTGCAGACGGGCGTTTGGTGGATCCGAATGCGAGCGCGCGCACATTGCGGGCGACGTATTCGTCCTGCTCCGCAAGGTATGCGAGCGGGACGACGCGCGCCGGCCCGACGAGCAGATGATCTTCCACGTCGATATCAAGCAGGCTGTCGCCTCCTAAGCCGATCGATCTTACTTGAGCCGCGCGTATAGCCGTGCTGTATTCGCCCACCGAGGTGCCCTTTTCCGAGATGTTCACTCGCCCGTGATCGATGATTGCCATGTCGGTCGTGGTCCCACCGATGTCGATGACAAGCGCGTCCTCCTGCTGGGCTAAGAATCGTGCACCGATGGCGCTGGCAGCCGGGCCTGAGTGGACAGTCTCGACCGGCCGCTGGCTGGCGATCCGGCTGTTCATCAAAGCCCCATCGCCGCGCATGATCATCAGCGGAGCGTGAATCTCCCTGGCCTGCAGGGCAGCGTGCATCGATTGGATGAAATTCTGCAGGATCGAGAGCAAAGAGGCGTTGAGTGAGGCAGTCGCAGCGCGCTGCACAGAGTTTAACTTGCTGGAAAGCTGGTGACCCAACACGACGGGTGCATCGACGAGGTTTGAGATGACAGACTCGGCGCGCAGTTCATGTTCGGGGTTGAAGGGGCTGAAATAACCAGATACGGCGAACGCTTCAACTTCAGAATCATATTCTTTTACGGCTTGTCCTAGCACGTCCAGATCAAGCGGCTGTGCTTCCTCACCGGTCAAGGTGTGGCCGCCGTCGATGTATTTGAAGCGGCCGGTTGCGAAATTGGAGGCGAGCGAAAAACGGTGGATGAGATCGGGGTCATAACCCAAGAGCAGGAGCGCAACCGGGCGTCCCTTTCCTTCGGCGATCGCGTTGGTCGCAAGGGTGGTAGATATGGATACCAATTTTATGGCACTGGGATCCTCTGGCAGGATGGCATCAAGGGCATCCAGGATGCACTCCTGCAGGTTGTGGTGCGTCGTGATCGTTTTGGTGGTGCTCAACACCTTGCGGGTCTGGAAGTCCAACAAGACGCCGTCCGTATACGTGCCGCCTGTATCAATTCCCAAGACGAGTTCCGTCATGACAAATCCTGACTATGCTGGCGGGATATCGGGTTTGAGGATTTTCCGCCGTGGCAACGATACCAGCACGACACCGCCAACGACCAGAATAGCCCCTACGACCTGCAGGATATCCAATCGTTCCCCCAGGATGAAATAGGAAAGCACCGCAGCGAAAGGGACTTCGGTGTTGGAGGTGATCGAGGCGATGCTCGCCTGCAGCCGGCGTAAGCCGGTCGTGTACAGGCCAAAACCGCTTATGGTTGTGAACAATACAAGAGCGAGGAATGACAGCAGTGTTCTGGTCGGGACAGGCCAGGGCGCGCTGCGCCCGGCAATCTGGAAAGGCAGCAGAGCCAGGGAAGCGAACCCGAACACGTAGAGCAAGATCGTCCATGAGCTGTAGCTGGAAGAGAGTTTCTTGCCGAACAAGCTGAAGGAGCCATATGCTATCGCTGATAGCAGCGCGATGACGAGACCATAGATGGTGATGTCCGATTGGGTTAGGTTATCGAGTCGGGCGATCAGCACGATGCCGACGGCAGCTATCAGAATTGCCAGGATCTTCAACGGGGTGAGCGGTTCCCGCCATAGCACCCATGCCATGAGCGTCACGAAAATCGGCGCATTGCATTGGATCACGGTCGCTACCGAGACGCCATTCACAAGCACGGCGGTGTTCCAGAGCACATGGAATAGCCCGATGCTGATCGCCCCCATGGCGGCGATCCACGGGATGTCAGCGCGCTTGATGCGCAGCAGTGCTGGTTGGAAGATTGCCAAACCGACCAGCAAGAATGTGAACGTGGTGATATCGCGCCAGAAAGCCAGGCCGACAGGGGTTATGCCGCTACCATCGACTACCCAGTTTATGAATATGCCTGAGGTCGACCAACAGGCTGTCGCCAGGACAACGAGAGCAAGCCCGATCAATTTCGATTTCATCGCTTCATCCATAGATATGTTCACCGTCCCTGATGGGTGGCAGCCGTTGATCTGTGTCTGTGATGAGCGCGGTCATTCACAGAAATCCCCGACCTGTGGTGTACCAAGTGAGTTGCGCAGATCGCTCGACCCAAGCCTGAGGCCGAGGTCTGGCCTGCCCGCGCTGATGATAACCTCCTTGAGTTTGAGCACCCGCTCGTCGAGAAAGCGCGCAATCTCGTCGCGCCGCAAGCCCACAACTGAGACCGCACCGACCTGGAACCCTGTGACGCGCTCTACATCCCGTTCACTCGCCAGTGCGGCGTTTTTATCTCCAAGGACCTCCCCGGCTTTCTTCAGGCTGAGGCGCCGGTCTCCCGGGGTGATGAAGAGCGCAAAGCTGCCGCTCGGACTGGGCCGACCAGGGTCGTCGAAGCGCACAAGCATGGCCTTGAGCACCTGCGAGAGCTCGACACCCAGATCTGCTGCCACCCCCTCGGCGCTGTGTTCGTTCCTCGATTGTTCCAGGGGCTCGAAGGCGATGCCCTGCTCTTCGAGAACCCGGATTGGCTGGGTCTTCTTCACGATCAGACTTCCTGGCCCGTGTCCTGTGCTTATCGTTCTTCTGCTCTGGAGATCACGGATTCCATCCTGGATATCAACTCTTCGCTAAGCGGGGTGGGTTCATGTTCTTTTAGGATCTCCAACACCCTGGCCCGCACTCTTTCCCGCAGGCTCAGGCCCCCCTGCGCCAGCCAATCGGCGTACGTGCTTCGATCGAACAGGGAAGGGAGCCAGTTCTCCCTGAAGTGGGTGAAAGTGTGGTCGTCCGCAAGGTAGTGCCCCATCGGCCCGACCCGGTCGATGACCTCGACTGCGAGCGTCTCCTCGCTGACCGTGAGGCCCTGCATGAAACGCTTCACCAGGCCGGCGATCTCATCCATGGCGGCGATTTGATCGTAGGATGCGGTCAAACCGCTTTCGATGTAACCGACATCGTGGATCAGGTTGCCACCGCTGAGCGCAGTGAGCATCATCCACATGGCCCCTTCAGCGGCGGCCTGCTCATCGAACATCTTCGCGTCCGAACAACCGGAGAAGCTGAAGATGGGCAGGTCGTAGTGCTGGCAAAGCTCGCTGAAGGCGGTCATGGCGAGCATAAATTCTGGAGCTGCGTACGAAATCAAGCCCTGGGCCATGTCCATGAAGAGGATCCCGCCGCCGCAGATCACCGGCGCGCCTTCGCGGATCAGCTGGCAAATCAAGAGGCCGCTCAGCTGTTCGGCGTTCGCCTGCACCAGCGCGCCGGCCAATGTGACCGGGGCGGTGCCGCCGATCTGCATGCCAGGGGTATAGACAACCGGCAGGCCTTTGCCGGCGATGTAAAGCAGCTTCTCCCCGCTCTCCTCAGCGTGGGTCAATGGGGAGATTGGTTCACTGTAAAGTGCACAGAACGGTTTACGGCGCAGCTCTTGCTCGCCGCCCGCTACGGCTTCAGCCATCTCAATGATATCTTCCAGGTTGGCACGGTTCCAGGCTGTATACACGATTGGCTTTTCGGTATTTTCAACCATCGCCTTGAAATGGTGCAGATCGGATATCGATTCGCTCACGTCGGAGGCGATGCCCATGCACATCAAGAAATCGATATGCTCGAGACCATCGACAAGGCGCGCGACGGCACGGATGTCATCGAGCTCAGCTTTGCGGCGCTCGCCGCTCTCAGGATCAATCAGGAAGGGTGTGTCTGAGCCCGTCCCGTAGTAACCCTTACGGCCTTCCAGGTGCATGCGCGGTTCACCATTGCGATCACAAAGGACTACGCGCTTCGGCGCGCTGCGGATAGCCCATTCCACAAGGTGCGGAGGAATGAACACCCTTTCGCCATCCACCCAGCAACCTGCATCCTTCAAGCGGGAGCGGATCTGCTCCACGCGCACGACGACGCCTGTGCGTCGCAGCACCTCTAACGTTGCCCGATGGATCTCATCAATCTGGGAATCTGAGAGCACCTTCAAACTGGGCGTCAGGGTTGGCGAAAATCGGCTTTGTATCATGATCCTGCCTCCAGGGAGGTAACGAGAATTTCCATAAGATCTGTCAATCCAATGAGGCGCTCAAAGCCATCGATTGGACGTAGCGGGTGTTGAACTCGGGCGCCAGATCGAGGTCGATCTGCTCGGCCATTTCGGCAATCTTCTGACCGCGCGCAAAGCCCTCATCGGTGAGGAACAGCGCGGCTCCAAAACCGGCGCCGTTGGCGATGTTCTCAACGATATCATGAGAGACCTGTGGAAGCATCCCTATCCCGACGGCGGCTTCCACATCCACCTGACCACCAAAGGAGCCGGTCAAGATAAACCGCTTCAGGTCTGACGGCTCCAGATCCAGTTCGCTCATGAGTATATCGACCGCTGCCCGTATGGCGCCTTTCGCCTTCTGTAGTTCGCGAACATCCCATTGGGTAAGCCGGATGTCGCCTTCTTCGGTGAGCAGGACGCTTCTCGACCCGTCTGCTTCAGTGATGATGGATTTGAACTCGGGATGGCTCTCCACGATGCGCCCGTTGACCTGGATGACGCCGACTTCACGCAGTTCGTGAACGACACTTAACAGCCCCGAGCCGGTGATCCCGACGGGATCTTCGTCGGCGATGGTCTCCAGTTCGACCTCACCGTCAGCAACATGTGTTTGTGTGATGGCTCCATCGATCGCGCGCGTGCCGTGGGAGATGTTCACTCCTTCGAACGCCGGACCGGCTGCCGTGGAGGCGGTCAGGATGCGTTCTCCATCGGTCACGAGCACCTCGCCATTCGTGCCCAGGTCGATCGCTGCCATAGGGCCGTCAGCACGGTCGAAACCAAAATAGGCCAGGCAGGCCAGCGCGTCGGAACCCACAAAGCCACCGATCAACGGCGGCAGACTGACAAGCGCCTGCTCCGGGAAGATGCCTTCCATCAAATCTGCCGCGTCGCGGATGGCTGCGGTGCTGTGCGGTTGGAAGGGCATGCGCGCCAGGGATTCGATCGGCAATTGGGACAGCAGGTGATGCATGGCGACGTTGCCCACGATCGTGACGCGCTCGATGCGGTCTTTGATGCGCCGTGCAAGCTTGAGCGAGTCGACGGCCTGGTTGATCGAAGCCAGCGCAAGACGGTGTAGGCGGCCGACTGCAGCCGGATCGACGCTGGCGGCGTTAAGGCGCGAGATCACATCCGCCCCGTAGATGGTCTGTTGATTCAGGCTGGCTGCGCCGGTGCAGACCTCTCCATCATCCATCATGGTCAGGAATGCCGCGACGGTCGTGGAACCGAGGTCTACTGCCAGGCCCAGCGGTGTGTCCGTCTTCTTATAGCGGTTGCTCGTCCGGAAGATCTTGTTGGAATAGACGACGATGGGTGTGAGGATGACGCGCACATCATCTTGAACCCGGGCGCGACAAGCGAGTCGGTTGTTAAGCGCCAGTTCGCCTTCCGTGAGATGCTCAGCTTCAACATCATCGGGCTCTGCAAGACCTCGTTCTGCGAGCACCTTGCACATCCCGCAGGTGCCGCGCCCTGCACATGGCTGTTCCAGCGGCAGTTCGGTTCTGGAGATCACATCGCCGAGAACCTCACCCGCCTGGGCTTCGACAAGTTGTTCTTCTTCGCCGTAGACGACTTTTACCGTTGGCATGAAACCCTCTCAGCTAATCTTTATCGGTCAGCAGTATCGTTTTGACTTTGTCGTAGAAACCCTTGACATGCTCGCGCATGATGAGCGCGGCCCTGTCGCCATCCCCGGCTTTAATGGCTTTCAGCAGATCGAGGTGGGTCTCGACTGCGCCAGGGAGAAAGTCCAATTCCGGCAGGACCAGATACCACAGGCGCTGGGATTGGCCGAAGAGCTGTTCGAGCGCCCGGGTCAGGTAGCGATTTCCCGAAGCGGCTGCGATTGCTTGATGGAATTTGTGGTCTAAGTCGAAAAGCCGGTCCATCTCGTCGGGCGAAATGGTGGCTTGCTCGCTGCGCAGTGCTTCAAGCACGGCAAGATCATCAGGCGAGGCACGTTCAGCAGCCAGGCGAGCACAAAAAGTTTCCAGCTGGAGGCGCAGTTCGCTGAGCTGCTCAAGGTCCGAGACATTGATATCCGCTACGTACATGCCCTGATCACTGAAAGTGACCAGCCCATCATGTGCCAGGAGGGTAAGCGCTTCGCGGACAGGCTTGAGTTCCAGGCCAATTTCTACGGCAAGCGCCTGGTCATCGAGCACAGAGCCCGGTTTTAGCTCCAGGGTCGTGATCTTTTCACGGATATTTTCGTAGGCCTTGCGTGTGTCGATGCGGATCAGGTCCATCTGCTTATCTCTCTATTCCCGGGTGGCTCTTACTTCATCAAGCGGGGGTTGCCCATAGCACGCCCGCGCACACGATATGAATCGATACCATCATTTTCGACGCTCAAAATGACCTCCGGTTGGTCAGCGCCGGAGCGTATTGCGGCGCTCAAGGAGCGTTCTGCGGCAATTTCCCTGGCCAGTTTGAGCGCCTCTTCGAGGTCTTCAATCTCCTCACTATCCGTCTTGCTCTGCACTCGGTACGCGATTACGTCGAGTCCTTCCTTTGAGAAGACCGGGTAGACCAGGATCTCTTCCTCGACCATTACGCTGCCGCCGACCGCCCCTATCGCGTTTGCTACATGGAAGTGGTCGGGCAGGATCAGCTCAGCGTGGAGTTTATCAGCAACCTCTTGCAAGAGCAGTTTAGCCGGCGCACCGATGCCGATGAGCGGCAGACGCAAGTTCAGCCTCGTGGCCAGATCGGAATTCAGGTCATAGAGGCTGTTGAGCAGGAACCACTCAGCAAGATCATTGGAAGGTGATCCCGGCTCGAGCGTTGGCAGGCCGGTCAAGAAGCTGATCGTTGTGCGCAGGATCGCTTCCGTCATCTGTCTCCAAATCCGACCGCGAATGACTTCGGCATCTTCAAACTGATACTTGCACAAGCTGTTTAGCGCATACCCGGCCGCCTCTACGTTCCAGCGCTCAAACCTGCCGTCGGTGTGCAGTAGATCTGTGGGGGTTAATCCAGCCTGCCCCAGGATCTCCTGGCGGAATAGTTCATCCACGTTTAGTTGAGAAACATGGAGAATTCCCAATTTACGTACGATCTCAGGCCTGGGCAACGGGCCGGTTTCGAGCAGCTCGACAAGTTCCAGCTGCTTGCCGGCAAGCTGCAGATGACCCTCATGCGGCCTGCGCAGCAAGAACCAGTATTCCAACCAGTCCGGGGAGGATTGTTCCCACGTGCGCCTTGAAAGCGCTTTCAGCCGTTGAAAGACGCTCTCGTGCTGCTCGGCCAGGTAGGAGAGCGGGACAACACGCTCGGGTCCGATCAGGTAATTGCCCTCATGATCGGTGCGGATGTGGCTGTCGCCGCCGATGCCGATCGAGAGCAGGTCGGCTGCTTTGACGGAAGTCTTGTAGCCCCCAACGGTTGCA
>JASFUN010000037.1:0-8615 GCA_050050255.1 Anaerolineales bacterium
GCTTGCCAGCAGGCTGCGTCCGGTGATCAAGCCACTGAGCCTGTTATGGCGATACAGGCACCCCGATGATCCATCCGACTGGCATGATCCAAAGGCCGAAGCGCTCAACCTGCACTATCCCGTCCAGCCGCTGCGCGCCGTCGCGGAAGTCCATGACCTCGTCGAGCAAACGCGCAATGCGCTGCACGAAGTTCGCGCCCCCGTCCTATTGATCTACTCGAGGGACGACCGAAGCGTCCCACCCCACAACGCGGAACGAATTTACGCCGGGCTGGGGTCGCAGCAGAAGGTACTGGAGTGGGTTGAGGGTAGCGGTCACAACCTGCCGCGCGACGCCAAGCGAGAATGGATCTTCGCCCGCATCACGACTTTCGTCAAAGAAATGAGCGCTGAAATACGATGAGTGCGATCATGCCCGGCGCGGAGCCTTTTTTCTTCCAGCGGGGGGAGGTCGGGGTCTTGCTCGTGCACGGCTTCACCGCCTCCCCACAGGAAGTACACGAACTTGGCTCTTTCCTCTCCGAAAGAGGTTCCACCGTCCTCGGCGTCCGCCTCGCCGGCCATGGCACATCACTGGACAACCTTGCCCGAACCCATTGGCAGGACTGGCTGCACTCTGTCGAGGATGGCTACGCGCTGCTCCAGGATCGGTGCAAATCTATCATCCTTGGGGGTTTCTCGACGGGCGGGGTGCTGAGCTTGCTGCTCTCGACGACCTATCCGGCTGCGGGGATCATCACGATGTCGACTCCCAACGCGCTTCCACCGATTCCGCTGCTCAAGATCATTTATCCACTGCTTTCATTTCTCGGGCCGCTGCTCCCGAACATTCCGAAGGGTCCCCCGGACTGGTATGAGCCCCAGGCTAATGAAAAACGCGTCGCCTACGACCGCTATCCCCCGGAATCTATCTATCAATTCGGCCAGCTTGTCGCCCAGCTGCAAGACAATCTGCCCCGCGTCAATGCACCTATTTTAATGATGCATTCTAAGAACGATGGATTCATCCCGATCGAGCAGATGTACCAGATCTTCGAAGCGGTAGGCAGCAGCCGCAAGGAGACATTTACGGTCGATAGAAGCAACCACATCATCACCTGCGACGCGGAACGGGAACGCGTGTTCGAAAGGGCTGCACAGTTCATTCAAAGCCTGGACCTGTAACCGCATAGTGGAGGGAGACCATCACGATGAGCCCAATTCTGGAATGGGGGATCCCCGTCATCCAATGGATGCAGTCGCTTGGAACCTGGCTGGAACCTGTGATGCAGTTGTTCACCTTTCTGGGTACGGAGTACTTCTACCTGCTGCTCCTGCCCATTTTCCTCTGGTGGGTCGACATCAGCCTCGGCATCCGCATCGGGCTGGCGCTCTTGATCAGCGCCGCCACAAACGGTATCTTGAAAGTCCTGTTCGGCTTGCCGCGGCCGTATTGGGTCTCCAGCGCGATCCAGGCGTACAGCCACGAAACTTCCTTCGGGCTCCCTTCCGGCCACGCGCAAAACGCAATCGTTTTATGGGGTTTACTGGCTGCCTGGAGCAGAAAATGGTGGTTTCGCGCCGGGATGGTCTTCCTTATTTTGATGATCACCATCTCGCGAAATTACCTGGGCGTTCATTTCCCTGCGGACAGCATCGTCGGCCTGCTTGCAGGCGGGTTGATCTTGTGGGCTTTCATACGCTTCGAGAAGCCCGTTAGAGCATGGATCGCGCAGTTCAGTACTGGCCGGCAGCTGCTGCTCGTATCGCTTGCCGCACTTATGCTGCTTGGAATCGGCCTTGGCAGCCTGTACCTCACCCGGGACAGGACGATCCCAGTCGAGTGGGTTGACCGGGCAGGCGAAGCTTTTCAAGGCTCCGAGCCCATAGATCCGTCCAGCACCGATGACATCATCGCCAATTCAGCCACGCTGCTCGGCATCTCCGCTGGCGCCATCCTGCTGTTAGATTGGGGCGAATTCGATCCGGAAGGCACCTGGGGTCAGCGCCTAGGCCGCTACGTAGTCGGGCTGGTCGGCCTCGTGCTGCTGTTCTTCGGGTTGCGGATGGTGTTGCCCACAGAACCCATGATCCTGGGCAAGGTACTGCGTTTCGTCCGATACACCCTGGTCGGCCTCTGGGTCGCGTATCTGGCCCCGAGGCTTTTCGTAAGACTGCGCCTGGCCTGAGACTAAAGGCCTGTTTACAAATCGGTCGTGCTGCTCTAATGTCGTGTGAGTGCTAACGGACCTAAAGGAGCCCTGCGGATGTTCACCGTATTCACCTACGATCGCTACACCTTGAAGCGGCAGGTCCTGGCGCTTACCGGCAAGGTCCGTGTTTTCACCCCCGATGGGCGGTTGGGCTTGTACTCCGAGCAGAAGATGTTCAGACTGCGGGAGGACATCCGAGTCTTTTCAGATGAAGGAAGGACCAACGAACTTCTGTGGATTCAGGCAAGGCAGGTGATCGATTTCGCCGCTGCATACGACGTGACCGATCAAACCAGCAGTCAGAAAGTCGGCGCACTGCGCAGGAAAGGGTGGAGTTCGATCGTGCGCGATGCGTGGGAGGTGCTGGATCCGATGGACAACGTGATCGCGAGCATACGCGAGGAGAGCGCCGGGCTGGCTTTGCTGAGGAGATTTCTGCTGGGATCGCTGCTGCCACAACGCTACGAGGCGGTTGACAGGAGCGAATCGGTGCTGGCTAATTTCCAACAACTCTTTCACCTGTTCCGCTACGAGATGAATATCCATTTCGCGCCAGGTCCGAACAAGTTCGACCGTCGCCTTGGCCTGGCAGCCGGGATCCTGCTTGCCATTATCGAGGGTAAACAATCTTCCTGATTCAACTGATAGTTGGAAAATTATCAGGTGTATCGCAACTCACGCCAGATGAACCAGTGCCCCTGACGATCAGACGCATCTTCAGGGGCACGATCGTAGTATATATCGAAGATCTGTCCGCTCTCCACCTCGACCCGGAAGTAATATCTCCCAACCCCCCACGAACCTCGCTTTTCAGCCACGCGCAGATGTTCCGGACGCATGTTCATCGACATGCGTCCACGGCGACCATAGTCAAACCACTCGCCAAGCAGTTTGAGGGTGACGAATTCTTCACCTTTCCATTTAAATCGGCTGGGTACCCCCGGCTTCTTTGAGAGCAGTGGAGCTTCATCAAACTGCACCTCGATAGACTCGCCAATGAAGCGGAGGGGTTCGAATTCAGCTTTCATCGATCCGTTCTGTTTGAAGTTGCCTTAGCTCGGGGGTTGAAAGAATGAGGATCAACTGGGCGATCCCTAACGCTGTCCCCACGAAGGGGAACGCCAGCGCGAGCGTGGAGAGGATGATCATCGCCGGGATGCTCCACCTTTCACCGATCCAAAACCCGACCAGGGCGCCCCCCCAGGAAGTCCCGAACACAACCATCGGCCATGCTAATGCGTCAAGACCGCCAAGGGTCGCTGCGCTGATTCTGAAGATATGTTCGGGATAGGCGATTGGCGATATCTGCTGGTGCCATTGTAAATAGGAACCGAATATTCTCAGTTCCAATCCGCCCAACGCAAGCCATAGGCCCAGCAGGGGTCCAATGACGCTGATCAGCGTTCGAATTAATTTAATGCGGCGCATATCCAACCTGCCCAAACAAATAACGGGCCGGGGTTCACCCGGCCCGAGCGCTGCTGCGTTGGTCTAATCTTCAGCTTCTTCTTTGTCTTCTTTAGCCTTTGCGGCAATGATCTCCTCAGCGACATGATGGGGCACCACTTCGTAGTGATCCAGCTCCATGTTGAAGACGCCGCGGCCGCCCGTGATCGAACGCAGATCCGTGGTATAGCGCTGGATCTCAGCAAGCGGTACCTGTGCCGTCACCACGCTGCGCCCGTGATCTGTCTCCATACCCTGGACGCGCGCTCTGCGTGTGTTCAGGTCCCCAAGCACGTCTCCCATGTTGGCTTCTGGAACCATCACGCGCACGTTCATGATCGGCTCGAGCAGCACAGGGGCGGCATCGTTGACCGCCAGCTTGAAAGCCTCCCGCCCGGCGACCTCAAAAGCCACCGCCTTCGAATCCACAGGGTGCTCCTTGCCATCCGTCACGGCAACTTTGACTTTTTCAACCGGATACCCGGCGACCACACCCTGCTTCATGACGCCCTTGACGCCCTTCTCAATGGCCGGCATGAAACCCTGCGAGATTGCACCACCGAAGACCTCGTTTTCGAACTCAAATTCCCCATCCTCCAGGGGCTCTACGCGCAGGTGCACCTCGCCGAACTGGCCAGCACCGCCGGTCTGCTTCTTGTGGCGGTACTGTGCCTGGCCGACTTTGGTGATCGTCTCACGGTAGGGCACTCTGGGCACCTCTGTCTCCAGGCTGACCTGGAATTTCGATTCCGCCTTGCGTATGGCGACGTCGATATGCTGGTCACCCATACCCTGCAGGATCGTCTGGTTGGTGCTCGGCTCCTGGTTCCAGGATAGCGTGGGGTCCTCCTCGCACAAGCGCGTGAGGGTCGGGCTGATCTTGGTCGAGTCAGCCTGCGTCTTCGGGCTCACCGCAACGGAGTAAAGCGCGTTGGGATATTCAGGCTCGACGATCTTGATCGGATGGCCCTTATCGCCCAGCGTGTCGCCGGTCGCGGTTTCGCCCAGCTTGGCTACCGTGCCGATATCTCCAGCGTGCAGTGTCTCGACGCTGATCTGCTCTTTTCCCTGCATAACATAGAGCGAGCCGAATCGCTCTTCTTCATCACACGAGTGGTTCCAGACGCGCGTATCCGATGTGAGCACGCCGGAAAAAACACGCATATAGGTTAGCTTGCCAACGAACGGGTCTGCGGTCGTCTTCCAAACGTAGGCGGCTAGCGGTCCACTGTCCTTGTTCTCAAGCAGCTCTTCACCCTGGGCGCCTTCGGCTTTCTTTGGTTCTGCATCCAACGGGGAAGGCACCAGGTCAATGAGCGCCTCCATGAAGGGCACCACGCCAATCGCATTTGATGCTGAACTGACAAATACCGGGATGAAACGGCCCTCTTTAACTGCGGCCTGGAAACCACGGGCGATCTCGGCGCTTGATAACTCTTCACCCTCCAGGTATTTCTCTAGCAAAGCATCATCACCTTCAGCAGCCGCTTCGACCAGGGCGATGCGTGCCTCTTCCGCTTGATCGGCATATTCATCCGGGATGTCGGTGCTTGAGGCTCCATCTCCCTCGCGGGCTTTCATCGTGAAGAGATCGATGACGCCCTTGAAGTCGTGCTTTTCCCCCCAGGGCAAATGAACGGGAATGAAGGTGGCCTCGCGCGAAAGTGTGTTCAAGGAGTTCAGGACTGTGTTGAAATTTGCATTCTCGCGATCCATCTTACTAATCATCACGAAACGGGGGAGCTTGAACTCCTCGCAGTAACTCCAGACTAGTTCTGTGCCCACCTCAATGCCGGCAACCGAGTCGACAAGCAGTACGGCGCTGTCAGCAACGCTGAGCGCTGAAATTACCTCACCGATGAAGTCCGTGTATCCGGGCGTATCCAGGATATTGAGTTTATGTTCTTTGAACTCGATGGGTAGGATCGCGGTCGAGAGCGATAGGTTTCTGCGAATTTCCTCTTCTTCAAAATCTGAGACCGTATTGCCTTCGCTCACCTCGCCCATGCGTGTGATCGCGCCAGTAGCGAAGAGCATCGCTTCACCAAGAATGGTCTTCCCACTCCCGCTATGCGAAGCAAGAGCGACGTTGCGAATCGATTCGGTTCCGTATTCTTTCATTCGTTGGGGATCCTTTGTTGATTTGATGAGAGAACGTACGCATTCTAAAGGAGGAGGGGGGTCTTGTAAAGACGTTTGAGCCCCGCTCGCCGGGGAGCGACAATTATCGTCCGTTTCAACGCGTTTGAGTTAAAAGATTGCACGCTCGGAAAGCAGCGCACTCATTGATTTTGATGAGCATAAAGGACCTCCGGACCGGGTATGCTCAAGCATCAATGATACAATCCACGTCAACCCCGGGAGGCTTGCATGGCGTTCCTGAACCAATTCTCATTTTTACTGCTTGGAGCTGGACTGCTGCTGGTGCTGGTTTTTTACCTGCGCAGGCGCGGGCCCGCCGAAGGCAGCCTCATCGCCGTTGGGTCTCTCTTGATCGGGCTGGCATTCGCATATTTATTCTTCCGGCCTGTCGGAAGCACGGATATCTCCGGAGATGCTTTCGGCCAGGTCGTCAACGGAGAGACCCCGGTCTTGCTCGAATTTCAAAGCCCTTACTGCATTGCCTGTATGGCCGTGGAGCCCACCATCAAGAAAATAGAAACTGAATTTGCGGATGAACTGCTGGTGGTAAAAGTAAACGTCCTTGAGGAGGCTACGAAGCCGCTGCGCAAACGCTTTGAGTTTCAATACACCCCTACGTTCATCTTCCTTAACCCCGAAGGCCAGGAGATCTGGCGCACGGTAGGCGTCCTCGACCCGCAGCATGTAGCAAGCACATTGGACACGTTGCGATGATCCGACGCCTCTTCTTCGAGTTGCGCTACCTGTTTGACAATACCCCATGGGACACCGGAATCTCGCCGCCTGAACTGATCGATTACTTGAGAACTCACCCTCCGGGAAGCGCTCTGGATCTGGGCTGCGGAACAGGCACTAATGCGATGACGATGGGTGGCTTCGGTTGGACGGTGTTAGGGGTTGATATCTCCTCCCTGGCCATCTTCCTAGCCCGCAGAAAAGCACGCGCCTCGAGCGCCCATGTAAAGTTCATGCGCGCCGACGTCACGCGAGCGGGGATCGACGCTCAGCCTTTTGATCTCGTCCTTGACATCGGTTGTTTTCACGCCCTACCCCTTGAAAAGAAGGAAGCCTATATCCAGAAGCTGGTAGACCTGACCCACATTGGCAGCGATTACCTGCTGTATACCTGGTTGAAAGCAACGGCTGAAGATCCAGACATCGCGCCGACGGAGGCATCTCTTCGCCAAAGGTTGACGCCATTTTTCGAGTTGCTTGATCTGACTTATGGAAGCGACCATGATCGCACCTCTGCGTGGGTGCATGCAATGAGGGTTACGTGATGCCCGGGGTCCTTTTCCTTTTTGTGGACGGTGTCGGCCTGGGTCCGGATGACGCAGATGTCAATCCTTTCGTAATCGCCAGGATGCCCACCATGCGCTCGCTGTTAGGTGGGAATCCGCTCATCGCCAGCGCGGTCCCTTTCGTGGGTGATATCGCCACTCTAATCGCGGTTGACGCTTCGATGGGAATCCCGGGGGCTCCGCAATCGGCGAGTGGCCAGGCTGCGCTTCTCACCGGGCTTAACGTACCCCGCGAGATTGACGGACACTATGGTCCAAAACCAAACCCGGAGATCGCCAGGATCATCGAGTCTGGCAACCTTTTTCAGGAAGTCATCAAGCGGAATGGGAGTGCCGCGCTGCTTAACGCATACCCACCGCAGTACTTCCAGTCCATAAATTCTGGCCGCCGGTTGTACTCGGCGATCCCTCTGGCTGCGCGCGCCGCAGGCCTGGAGCTCATGACCGCCGAAGATCTGCAGGCCGGTGAGGCGTTTTCAGTGGACTTCACCGGCGCGGGCTGGGCGGCGCGCTCCGAATTTCCTCCTGCGCCAATCTATCAGGCACGCCAGGCCGGCACTCGCCTGGCTCAGGTATCAACCCACTACGATCTAACCTGGTTCGATTACTGGATCAGCGACTATGCCGGCCATAAACGGGACATGGGCAGCGCCGTGGAACTGCTCGAATCTTTTGACGGGGTCCTCGCCGGTCTGGTGGAAGCCTGGAAGTCCCGCCAGGACCTGTTTGTCCTGACTTCAGACCACGGCAACCTCGAAGATCTGAGCAAGCGCGGGCACACCGAGAACCTGGTCCCCGCTCTGCTGATCGGACCTCAAGATCTGCGTCGTAAGTTTACGGAAGACTTGAAGGATCTAACCGATTTTTCCGCAGCGGTGCTGAGGACAATCTTCCCCGATGAGACCGTAGACGGACACACTGAAGTCGAGACTGACTTAGAAGGTGGTTCCCCGCATGCGTGATCAAGTCACGCCGGATGAGCTGCGCGCCGCCATGCGGCATTGGGCGACAGGTGTAGCACTTGTGACTGTGGGCGATCAAAAAAACGCCCATGGAATGACGGTTAACTCTCTGACCTCAATCTCGCTTGAGCCTGCGCTGATCCTCGTCTCCCTGGAACGCACGGCGCGCACGCACCGGATGGCACTTGAATACGGCCGCTTTGCTGTCGCGATACTGCGTGCTGATCAGAAGGAGCTCTCTGACATTTTTGCCGGCCGGACGGCAGATGACGAGGACCGCTTTGTAGGTGTCACGACCGAGCTTTCAGCTTCGGGCATCCCTGTCCCAGAAGGATCGCTGGCAGTGCTGGACTGCGCCGTCGAACAGACCATCGAGGCTGGTACCCACACGGTGTTCATCGCCCGTGTGGAGAACACTCAGGTTTCGGACGGCGGACCGCCTCTGCTATACTTCAATCGTAACTACCGCAACCTCGCCGAGTGAAATGTGCGGACATGCGAGCACTACTTTCCGCCTCCGATCAAGCGACTCTGCTCTCTCTCGCCCATGATGCGATTTGGACCACTGTGCA
>JASFUN010000038.1:0-8540 GCA_050050255.1 Anaerolineales bacterium
ATCCTGGGCCTCGTCTTCGAGGATAAACGGCCAGCGTAGCCGGAGATTTTCGAGGAACAAGGGATCGGCTTGCATGGCTTGCAGGGCGCGCACAATCAGATCGTTGAAATCTAAAAGACCTCGAATTGTGAGTGCTTTCTCATACTCCGCGTAGATTTCAAGGCCCATTCCGACCAACGGTAGATCACGTCCATCTACGGCGAGTTGTTCTTGTAGTTCGCCTGGCGATTTACGGCTATCCTTGACAGTTCTGATGAAGGCATCGGAGATCGTGCGGACCAATTGCGGCCAATCCCTACGGCGAATCCTCTGGCGATCTGTTTCAGATAAGTCGCCTTTGAGGAAGGATTCCAGGACATCGCCATGCTCATGGGCCCAACGATCGCTGACCGATCTTAAGATGCGCTCTGCCGTCAGTTCATCTGCGATGTCGAAACCTTCGGATACGCCGGCCAGGTCTGGTCGTTCACGTACGATGTCATGGGCAAGGCCATGCAGCGTTCGCACCCTGTAACCAACATTCGGCAGCAATCCGCGTGATTTGACAAAACCGCCCACCCGGGCAGAAAAATTATCCACCGCCGAATTCACCAGGGTAACGATCAGGACTTCCTGCCCCTCGCCAATTTGACCGGCGGTAATAAGGTCAGCAGCCAGCATGGATAGGGTTGTCGTTTTCCCGCTCCCTGGGACCGCGGAGATTCCCATTAATCCATCGCGATAGGCGAGCACCTGGGCCTGGTTAGGTCGAGGTTTGAACATCGTCTGGCCCTTCATAAGGGATACTTCCCGACAGCATCCGCTGCACAGCGTTGAGCAGGATGCCTTGCTGTTTCAAACCCTGTTCGCCATAGCTAGCATGACAGAGGTAGATCTTTTTTCGGCAGCGCCGGGACAACCCCGTCGTTACCGTAGCGGCGATTTCACGCCTGACTCTCCACTCATCCTCATCAGTCCAGCGCTCCCCCCGTTCCCAATTTCTGCTCAACACATATGGATGAGTCAGCGGTTGATAGAGCCGCTCAGCCCAGGCAGGGTTGCCGATATCCAACCAGAATTGAACATCCGAACGCTGACCCATCGTCAGGTAAGTGAACGCGGGAGCGATAAGAACAGCTTGTTCCTCGGTTTTCCTCTCCCGAACGACATATTGAGCAGCCAGGAGCCCTTCATGGATCAGCCGATAGTATTCCCTTCCCAATTCTTGCCGCGATCCCCCGTTTATATGCGTTGCAGTCCTGAATTTTTGAACTGAAGCGATCATTGCTGCGGCAGCCCGTCCGGCATCCATTTGATTATGAAAACCATAGCCGTGTTGTGAAAGCAGCTCACCAAACAGCCGGCCCAGGAACTGATCGAGGTGATCCTGCGGGGATCCGTTGAATTGATCAATCCAAATCCTCAGATTTTCATATTTCTGACCGTTGGCAAAACCGATCCTTTCTTGCATGTCTGGTCGCAGTTGTTCGAATGGCGATAACTCTGGAGCGCCTCCAACCGGACGATATATGGTGTTGGCCAGCAATGTCGCCCGAACGAGATCCAGCCCATCGATCGCGATCATCAAGCCTTGCGCAACAACCTCCCTGGGGGGTGAGATCTGCCAATCTCTGTAAGCGAGCGCAGCAATAGTCAATAAGCATCGGTTATATGCTTCATCAGCAATTGCCCTTGAGGGGCGGTGGGAGACCCACCGGATACCTTTTTCGTCTAACTTGTCTGTCAGTAAGAAACGAAGTGAGTCAGAGACGAAAGGAGAGACAATCGCTATCTCAGAGGCGCCAACTCCCTGGTCGAGAAGCAAGCTTACTTCTGCGACAATCCATTCGAGCAGCTCCGGCAGATAATCAGAACTATGCACTACGACAGCTTCACCGAGCATTTCTCTGGGCTGGATTTTCTTTGCGTAGATACTATCGAATAGCCTCCTGGAAAAATCCTGCACTGCCTTCGACATCACGAAGGTGCCGCCGATGTGATCAGATTCATCACAAATTTCACGCAGGTTGCCGGCATGATCTGGGTCTGCGCCGAGAAAACGACTGTATCCACCGCCGCAGTCCTCGATGATCAACGCGGAGTCGAAGGATGACAACCACCGGCCGATAAAATCATGGCCCTGCGGAGTCTCCTCCTCAACGTTGTCAACGATGAGGTGGGCATACTGCTCAGTTAAAGAATCCCGGAATTCCGCTATGGATTCGACGTGGTGGACGAAGAGTTCATACTGCAGCGAGTAATCAACGAGGTTCTCCTCATAGCACGCCGCCCTGAACCTCTGCGCACATTGCTGTGCCTGCATATAGATGAGAGCCTGCTGCTCAGGACCGATCCACGCCTCGGAGAGACGCTCCCCGATCTCTGAAAGGGGAAATCCCACAACAGCTGCTTTATTCAGGTTATCCAGGATCTGCCTGTAGAGCCTGTATCGATCCAGGTTCAAACTCTCGAAGTAGCCGTCGTCAAGATAGGGTCCAACTACACGGGACATGTGGTACTGAGCGGTTTCGAGGGTTAGGAAGCGGGGTGGCTCGCCTGGCTTGAGAAACCCTGCGCTTTCGGCGATCATCGGCCAATATAAGTCCACCATCCGCCTCGCCAGACCTGCTATGGTGACGACCTCTGGCAATTCTCCAGTACCCGAGGATGAGCGAAATTGGGTTCGAAATGGCTTACCCAAATTGCGTTGGGGTACCAGGATCAAGATGGATGCGGGGCTCACGCCTTTCTCAATCAGCTCACTTGCGCGCAAGATACCAACGGTGGTTTTTCCCGCACCTGCGGGACCATCAAGGTAGACTTTACTCTGAAGCGAGTGCTCTACCGACCGCCTTTGATCGTCGGTGAGGTCTGCCTTTGTGAGGTTTGACAATCGGGCACCTTCCGATCTGAAATTGGTATGCATTCTAAGCAGAATGGAAGCAGAAAGAAAGTTGCCGGACGTCCGCCAACGCCAAATAATACTTTCAGAGCTTCTTTTTGTGATCACACTGGATTATGCATGAACGATTGATGACCTATGCCTGCACCTAGACAACTGCCGCCCGGTACATTAAAATTCATAGTCGCGATATGAACGATGTGAGGAGGAAGGTTTGGCTAACACGCAATCTGCAAAAAAGAGAATCCGGCAGAATGAAAAACGCCGTGATCGTAATCTATCCTGGCGAACCCGGGCAAAAACCTATGTAAAGCGCGCCCGCGCTGCTCTCGCCACGAAGGAAGTTGAAGCCGCCAGCACTGCGGTTCAGCAGGCAGCGACCGAATTAGATCGCGCTGCTGCGAAGGGAGCAATTCATCACCGGAATGCCGCCCGGCGGAAAAGCCGCTTGATGAAGCAGCTCGCAGAGCTTAAGAAAGCATAAATAGAATTCTCTTTTACCTGAACCGATTCACGACGCACGCTTGTGCGTCGTGTTCACTTTTAAGTCAATCCTGCGTGCTATAATCCGAGCGCTTAAAGGACTTTGAATGTTCTCAAGAGAGTTAGACGCCGCCACAAACAAGTTTCTCAAGCTGCTCGAGGAAAATCATCTTCCAATCCCCGAGACAATCGAATGGTCCCCCATACCATTCCGATCTCATTGGGGGTTTGGGACAGCGGCTTGCTTCAAGGTCGCAGCGGCAGAAGCACGCAACGGCCAACAAGTCCACGTCCCCACTAGAGCCAGGGAAATCGCCGACGCATTAAAAAGCCAGCTAGCGCCTCTCGAGGGTTTTGAGTCGGTTGAAGCTGCAAATGGCTATCTCAACCTGTATATCAAAACAAGTGATTACGCACGCAGAGTAACCAAGAGTGTTCTTGAGCAGGGATCAGAGTTTGGAAGAGGTCGATCTAAAGACGACATCGTGATGGTCGAATATGCCCAGCCGAATACACATCACTCCTTCCACATCGGCCATGCTCGCAACGCGATCCTCGGCGAATCATTGGCCAGGTTGGTAAGCTTTGCCGGTTATCCAACGATCCGCGCTTCCTATCCGGGGGACATAGGGTTGGGAGTTATCACATGTGTTTGGGCGTACGACAAGTTTTACAAGGGAGAGGAGCCTGAGGGCGTTCACGAACGCGGTCAGTGGCTGGCAAACATCTATACCGAAGCAACCACCCTTGTTACCCCACACGAAGGCGAGACCGAGGCGCAGGAAGCCCAACGAGAAGCATACGACGCTGAGCGGCGGGAGATGTACAAGGCGTGGGATGCAGGTGATCCAGAGGTGCGCGCTTTATGGCGGAAAACGCGCCAGTGGAGCCTGGATGAACTTGACGACATCCTGGACATCCTCAATATCGAGATCGACGTCTTCTTCTTTGAAAGTGAAGTTGATGAGCCTTCAAAAGAAATCGTCGAGGAATTGATCCGGGCTGGCATTGCCGAAGACGAGCGCCCGGATGGCCCAGTCATCGTGAAAATCGATGAGAAGCTCGGGCTAGAAAAAGAGAAGTACCGCACGGCTGTCATCCTGCGCAGCGACGGGACTACACTATATTCTACGAAAGATCTTGCCCTGGCGAAGGTTAAATTTGAGGATTACGACGTCGATCGCTCGATCTACGTCGTCGATGTACGCCAGAGCCTGCATTTCCAGCAGGTTTTCAAAATACTGGAACTCTGGGGGTTTCCCCAGGCCGAAAACTGTTATCACCTGGCATACGGTTTTGTAACCTTGCCAGAAGGTGCGATGTCCTCCCGACATGGCAATGTCATCTTCTTCATGGACGTGCTCCAGGAGGCTGAACGCCGTGTCCACGATGTGATCGCTGAGAAAAACCCTGATCTGCCGGAAGACGTGCGGAGAACAGTCGTGCGTCAGGTCGGATTAGGTGCGCTGCAATATAGTATGCTCTCGGTGGACAACAGCAAAGACATCGTCTTCAACTGGGATGAGGCCTTGAGCTTTGAGGGCCAATCTGCTCCATATATCCAGAATGCGCACGTTCGGGCAAACAGCATTTTGAGAAAAGCCAACGAAATCCCCGAAGACGCCGAATTCGAATACGAAATGGATCCCAGCGAAATTGAACTGATCGACAAAATTTCTCAATTTCCAGGGACAGTCCAACGCGCCGCGCAAGAATTCAAGCCGCTCACGATGGCAACGTATGCCTACGAACTTGCGCGTGCTTTTCACCTCTTCTATCATGCCGCCCGCGTCATCCAGGCCGAAGATGATGATGTGCGCAATGCTCGAATCCAGTTAACTGCAGCTGCGCGTCAATCGCTAGCCAACGTACTCTCACTACTGGGGATAGAAGCCCCTGCTGTGATGTAACCCACCCTAGCAAACCTTTCGGAGGTTCAATCAACCTATGGAACGAGAACGTGTGATCATTTTAGGCGCTGCCGGTCGCGACTTTCACAATTTCAACGTCTACTTTAGAGATAACGAGAAGTATGAAGTTGTGGGGTTCACAGCGACTCAAATCCCGAACATTGAAGGTCGCCAGTACCCGGCTTCGCTCGCCGGCGACCTGTACCCACAGGGAATTCCAATTCACCCGGAGGATGAGCTCGAAGCGTTGATAGACACACTCCATGTGCAACAAGCGATCTTCGCATACAGCGATGTATCACATGAGTATGTAATGCACGTCGCTTCCAGGGTAATAGCCAGCGGCGCAGACTTTCGATTGATGGGTCTAGACTCCACACAGCTCAAATCGACAAAGCCTGTCGTTTCCGTATGCGCGGCAAGGACCGGCAGCGGAAAGAGTCAGACAAGCCGCTACATTGCAGAAGAATTGATTGAACTTGGACATCGCGTCGCCATCGTCCGCCACCCGATGCCCTATGGCGACCTTGCAAAGCAAGCCGTCCAACGCTTTGAGACGTATGCCGATCTTGACAAGTACGATTGCACGATCGAGGAGCGGGAAGAGTACGAGCCGCACATCGAACGTGGTGTGATCGTCTACGCCGGCGTTGATTACGAGAAAATCCTGCGCCGGGCTGAAGAAGACGCCGATGTCATCCTCTGGGATGGAGGAAACAACGACCTGCCATTCTACGTGCCGGATCTGCACCTTGTCATCGTCGATCCTCATCGTCCGGGTCATGAGTTGAAATATCATCCCGGTGAAGCAAATGTCCGCGCCGCCGATGTCGTTCTAATCAACAAAGTGGACACTGCTGATGAGGAAGCCATCCTGCAGGTCCGGGAAAACGTATCCATGTTGAATCCCGGAGCGACAATCATCGAAGCCGCCTCGCCCATTTTCGTGCAGGATCCGCAGATGATCCATGGGAAACGTGTGCTCGTAATCGAGGATGGCCCTACATTAACGCATGGTGGCATGGCCTACGGCGCGGGCTGGGTGGCCGCACGCCGTTTTGGAGCGTCGGAGATCATCGACCCACGGCCTTTTGCTGTCGGCAGCATAAAGGACACGTATGCCAAATATCCAACAACCGGAGATGTCCTCCCGGCAATGGGATATGGCAATGGACAGATCAAGGAATTGGAGCAAACCATCGCGGCCTCAGATGCAGAACTTGTACTCATCGGCACACCAATTGACCTTTCAAGGCTTTTGAACATCGAGCTGCCTTCACAACGAGTCCGCTATGAACTGGAGATTATCGGGCAGCCCGAACTAGCCCCGATACTGAACCAACATTTTCCAAAGACCTGATTGAGAAGATGTCGAATCGACAAGGGAAGGAACCTTTCGCCCGCCTGGATTGGGATCGTCATCAAGATGAACAGATCGTACCGGCTGAGCTGCATCCATGGGGGGTAACGCACATCGGTCCGGATCCTGAGCGTGTATCCGGCGATCTCTACCTGGGCGAAAGCGCAGGAGTAATGGATAACCTGCTCGCCGAGCACGAAGGAAAAATCGACTTAATCTACCTCGACCCCCCGTTCCTGACCGGCAACGCATATCAGGCTCGCATCGGAAGAAATGAGGATTCACGACGCCCCGAGGAATGGGAAACTGTTCAAAGCTACCGGGATACGTGGGAAGACGGTGCTGAATACCTCGATATGCTCTCGCTTCGCCTCAAACTAATGTATCGCTTGCTTGCGCCCACAGGATCCCTTTATCTACACCTGGACTGGCATGCGTCGGCATATGCGCGCGTACTGCTGGACGAAGTCTTCGGACCCGATCGCCTCTTGAATGAAATCGTCTGGGTTTATCATGGTCCTTCACCTATTAAATCGGCGTTTAATAGAAAACACGACACAATCCTTGCCTATACGAAATCGAACAACTACACGTTCAATGTGGATGATGTAAGAGTCCCATACAAGGATTCAACGGTGAAGACATTCGCCAGCTCACCCAAAGCGGGCTTCGGTAAGAAACCTGATCTCAAACGTGGGAAAGTCCCGGAAGATTGGTGGTATTTCCCGGTCGTCGCCCGCCTGCATAACGAACGTACCGGTTACCCTACCCAGAAACCCGAAGCCCTGATGGAACGCATCATCCTCGCCTCAAGCAATCCGGGTGACCTGGTGGCGGATTTCTTCGTAGGCTCTGGAACGACCGTGAGCGTTGCATCACAGAATGGACGTCGATGGTTGGCGAGTGACGCTTCCCAACTCGCGGTCATGACCACTTACCGCCGGTTGCTGCTGGATGAGCAGCCAGGGACAATTCGTCTGTGGGAAGACAAAAACCTGGAGTTCATTGAGCAATTGAAGCCAGAGGCTGCCATCACGAGACGCGACGAAGAATTGCTTGTTAAGCTAACTAACGTGAGGGCAGCAGGAGATCCTGAAGTCTCATTTCCCGATGACATCACCATCTGGGAGATCGATGCAGCATATGAAGGAGATAACTTCAGGAGTGATCAGCAGGTTGTACGCGGTTGGAGGGATGAAGCATTGCCCACGTCAATCAGCCTCACAGACATTGCGGTGGGTGATAGCCCGATCGCTATCCGTGTGTTTGACAATCGTGGTCGTTCCGGCTTGATAGCGATTAAGGTATAACCTGGAGTGTGCACACCCCACACGTAGTTAAAACAAAAAGCGCCCTGCAGACACTACGGCACGGCGCTCAAGCTTACCCCTCTCAAACCACGGGGAGATCGAGCCGGTAACCCATTCCTCTGATCGTCTTCAGCATTTCCGGATTGGATGGATCCTCTTCAATTGCCTGGCGCAGCCAACTTATGTGCACATCCAGGGTCCGGGTGTCACCCGTGTAGTCCGTGTGCCAGACTTTCCGGATGAGAGTCTTTCTCATCATTAAGCGACCCGGGTTGTTGAGGAAGATCTCGAGCAGCCTGGCGAGTTTGGGCGTCAGTCGTGACTGACGCTTCTTCGTGTATACCCTGTTCTTGGCCTTATCTAATTTGATAGGGCCCACTTTCATCGTTTCGCTTTCATCACCTGGTATCAATCGATCCACCCGGTTGATGAGTTTCCTCGCCGTGAATGGATGCACCAACGTCTGGTTTGCTCCGCAAGTTGGGTTTGGTTTGGAACCTTCCGGGGAGATTAAAATAATCGGGGTTCCGTCAATCCTGTCCCGGGCACGTTTGCACAACCGCGTTCCTGTCGTGCGCATAGAAGCTGCATCCAGG
>JASFUN010000039.1:0-8429 GCA_050050255.1 Anaerolineales bacterium
TCCAGCCTGCTGCCAGGATCGAGTTGCTAACAGATCTTGCCTTGCCCTGCGGGCTGGGCGTGTGCGGCGCATGCGCGGTAGCATCTCGCCACGGGTGGAAATTAGCCTGCCAGGATGGACCAGTCTTCAAATGGAAGGATTGGAACCGGTGAAATGAAGATCCTGGGCATATTCGCACATCCTGATGATGAAACGATACTCATCGGCGGCACGCTGGCCATGTTGACCTCGCGTGGGGCTAAACTGCACGTCCTGAGTGCGACCAGGGGCGAAGGAGGCGAGCTGGGTGAACCAGCATTGGTCGAACGCCAGGAGCTGGGAAAGGTGCGGGAAAAGGAGCTGCGCTGTGCCGTTAAAACGCTCGGGGGGAGCAGCGTGAGCTTCATGGGCTACGTCGACCCAACGATTGAGGTCGGGGAGCAAGGGCTGGCTTTCGAGGCGCAGCCAGAAGAACTCATTGGTCGGATCACACGACAAATTATAAAAACTGAGCCTGATGTCCTCATCACGCATGGGTCCAACGGTGAGTACGGGCACCCCGCTCACCTTCTGGTCCACCAATCCGTGTTGGCCGCTGCTGGAGGATCAGACGTGAGTGTCTACGGCATATCCGCTGCGTTCAGCCAGCATGCGCGCCCCCGGCTGGCAAACGAGGACGACCCTGCGCATATTGTGGTGGATGTCAGCAACTGGCTCGACAAAAAAATCGCGGCCGCGCAGTGCCACCGCACCCAACACGCGCTCTTCCTGCGCCGTTCTTCGCAGGAAGCCGGCCGGCAACTGGAGCTTGCCGATGTGCTCATGCGCCTGGAAAGTTTGCACCGCTTCTTACCTACCGGGGGCCGTGGAGCATCCGACCCATTCAGCAAGTTTCTTATAGAGCGCTGCAGCGATGGCTTGAGCTACGTCGCCGATGGCGAAATCCCTGGCGAATGAGGACCTTACAGGAACAACACGCATGACCTTGATCCTGTCGAGCGGAAAACAAGAGATCGTCATCAAGCAGCCCATCCTCAACAGCGCAGGCACGCTCGGGTTCTCAGACGAACTGCGCAATTTCATCGATCTGGACGCTCTCGGGGCTTTTATCACCAATCCAGTCAGCCTACACCCTCGAACGCCCGCTCAGGGTCCACGCCTGGTCACCGGAACCCATGGGGTCTTGCTGCACACCGGGCTGCCGAACCCAGGTGTTCAACGCGTCATCGAGTTGCACCAGTCCAGGTGGGAACGGATGAAGCCTCCCGTCATATTGCACGTTCTGGCTGCGCATCAGGATGAGATGACTGCAATCATTGACCTGGTGGAGGGGGTTGGTCCCATCCAGGCGTTGGAAATCGGTCTGCTAGACGAAGATCATGAAATCGACAAGCGTATTTTCGAGGCAGCCTGTGCCAGCATGCTGCCGGCAATCGCCCGCCTTCCAGTTCACACGCGCACCGAACGAATCCTTCATTTCGAAGCAATCGGGGCTGCTGCGATCGCGCTGGGGGCACCGCGCGGTACATTATTTGTTGAAGGGCAACCGATCTCCGGGCGGTTGTACGGATCGGCGCTTCTGGCGCAGATGGTCCATGCTGTGATTCAAGCCCGGGAATGTCTCTCTTGTCCGCTCATCGCAGGCTCCGGGGTCTTCTCTCGCAACGACGCAGAACAGCTGCTGGCAGCTGGTGCCGGAGCGATTGAATTGGACACGGTCTTGTGGACTACGCCGGAATCATTGCTGGACCCTCAGCTCGCGGCGGGGTGATTCGCGATCACACAGTCCAACAAACAAAGCGAGCGGACGCCTGCCTACAGGCTGTAAGGATCAGCTAGCCCTCGGAGCGAACGCAGTTACTTTTCCAGAATGATCGTCACTGGCCCATCATTCTCAATTTCAACCAGCATGTGTGATCCGAAGACCCCCATCTGCACCGGGACCCCTTTCGCCTGCAGGTGGGATGCAAAGACTTCGACCAGAGGCTCTGCGATCTCAGGTCTGGCGGCGTTGATGAAACTTGGACGACGACCCTTGCGTGAATCTGCGTATAAAGTGAATTGGGAAACGACGAGAGCTTCGCCGGCCACATCCAGCAAAGACAGGTTGCTCTTTCCCTCCTGGTCTTCGAATATGCGGAGCACTGCTGTCTTCTCCGCCATCCATACCGCAGTTTCGCGATCGTCGTCGTGACCGACTCCGAGCAGCACCACCAGCCCCGGACCGATATCTGCCACCCTCTCACCAGACACCGAGACGCTGGCGCGGCGCACCCGTTGGAGCACGGCTCGCATGCTCAGCCTCCTAAAGGTTTTTCAGTCGGTTGTGGCTGCAGAGATGGAGCAAACGGGCGCCTCACCCGGTTAGAGGGCCTCACCGACGATCTTCGCGAGCTCAGTTGGGTCGATATGCTGCCCGGTTTCAAGTTTAGAATACACAAGCTTATCACCTACCATCACTTCAAACCTTCCCCCATCCGAAGGGATTAACTTGATCGACTGCAGCTTGAATTCATATGAACGCAAAAGTTCAGCCATCGCACCGATGGCTCTATCCGTATAGTGTCAGACTGCACAATATTCGATGGAAACAGGAACCATACCTAACTCCTTTGTTTATCCGGGTTGATCAGCAGACCCGGAGCTCGATGGACCTCCATGAGTATACCTGCAATTTTCTGCACTTCCCAAGCGGAGATCCTCAGCCCACCAGGTAAACCAAACCGATGCCAGAGTACATCGCAGATCTTGGAGCGAGCACAATCCTATGCCATAATGAGTACAGGCAAACAGGAGGTAAATATGCGACGTTTTACCAGCTTCATAACGGGTGTCTTCTGGGGCGCGCTCGTGGGTTCTGTGACGGTTCTTCTGCTCACCCCCGAATCGGGTGATGAACTTCGCAGCAGGATCAGCCAGCGCACAGAAACTTTCCGTGATGAGGTCCAACAGGCTTATGCCGCCCGTGTGGCACAGCTTGAAGCCGAGCTGGAAGATCTGCGGAGCCAGGTTAAAAAGTAACCAGAAGCAGCCAATTAAATCCAAAAGGCGGCATGCTTTGCGCATGCCGCCTTCTCCGTTAAGCAAGAGCCTAGCGCAGGATTTCTATGCTGTATGCCGCCGGCTGCCATGTGTGGCGCGTGGTCCCCGTGACGATCAGCGTAGCCGGCCTCGACCCGTCTTCGACCGAGAATTCGATCTCGCCCTGATTTTCACCATCCAGGGCAACCTCGTGAACCTGCATCCCGCCATCATCCTCTAACAATATGACCTGATAGGTTTGAGGCAACCGATTATAAAGACGTACGAAACCTTGTGCTTGCCATCCCTCAGCACCGGTCTCGAATCCTTCAAAATAATCGATGGCGTCGATTTGCAGATCATCGAGCAGCAAGCCATCGCCGTTGACAGCCGCATCGGTGATGTATTCAAACCTAACCAGGATCTCCTCGCCAGCATATTTGGACAGGTCGACTTTCTCCTGAATCCAGGCCGGTTCTGAACCGCCACCACTGTATCCGGTGTATGCCCATCCGTAAGAGGAACCGGAGGTATCCTCGTCCGTTCCGGATGGCGTCTGAATGATCTCCCATGTCTCACCACCATCCGGCGAAACGACGAGGTAAAGGTAGTCCCAACCCTCCTCGATGTCATACCAGACCCAATAGCGCATCTCCACCGGGCCCGCAACCCCGGTCAGATCGAAACTGCGGGTCAGCGTCATGTCGGATTCGTCCCCGCGATTGGACCAGAAAGCGTATTCACCCGAGAGAGGGTCAGCGGGCAACACCTTGACTTCGGAAGCACCTTTGAAGTGGAGCGTGTAATCACCCTCACAGAAGATGTCGATGTAGTCCACGCCATATTGATTGACCTGTAAATCTTGAGCCTCAAGCGGGCATTCGCTGAAGCGTTCATTTGCGCTGATCATCGGTGGTGTATAGGACCTGTAGGCATATCGCCCATCACCGACATCCGAGTCTTGAAGGTACATGGCGATGATCCAATCTTCGTGGACATCATCAGCCCCGATGGGTTCACCCGTCTCTGGATCAAGGACGCCCAGATCATGCAGAGTCGTATCGATCGAATCAAGCCCATTATCGACGTGCGCCACTACAGCCTGGGTCGCTTCTGATCCGAAGCGGTCGAGGAAATAGGTCACATATAGGAATGCCTGCCCGTAGTGGGTCCCACCATTTGTGGGCCATTCGGTCAGGGCGATGTCGGGGTTATCCGCATAAGCGTAATCCCAGCCACCCACATCGTAGCCACTGAGGTGAGCGGACAGCTCCGAAAAGCCTTCATTGATCCATGACTGTTCGTTGCGATCTAAATTCCAGTGGATCATGTGCTGGAACTCATGCGCGAGCACACTGTAGGCGTACTGCTCACCCAGGTCCACAACATCCGCAGAGAGGTAGAACATCTCGTGGGCGTTGGAATATTCATGTGCTAACGGTGAGAGCTCATCTGACGGTGAGAAGTAGCCCGCTGTCGCTGCACCCAAATTCCGGGCGTAGAGGATGTAGAGGTGATTGTCCCCGTCCACCCCCGGAGACCACTCCGATCCAAAAAATGCCCGCGTGGTCGGGTAGATCTCATCCTCAAACGTGTCGACAAGCTCCTGGACATCCTCAATATCGTATTTGACCCCATCCTGGATCCAGAAGTACACGTGAGGACGGGCGTAGACTAGCTCAGCCTGCAATTGAAAATGGCTGATCGTATCGAGATTTGCTGCCCAGAAGGTATCTTGCGAACCGACCGGCAGAGTCTCTGCATGCTGCGCGACGACCTCGGGCACATCCGGCACACCGCCCAGGCGCTCCGCTAATTCGATCGGCGAATTAATCGGGACGATTGTGTCGGAAAGCTCCTCGAGAGTTTCAGCCGCACGTCCGAGGTCTTTGGGTGGCTCTGAGGGTGAAACCGAAGATGCGCGCGTCGGTTCAGGCGTTTCAATGACAACCTCTCCCAGTCCCGCCTGGTCAAACGCGTTGATACCCAGACGGACTACCCCGATCGAAACGCCAATGCACAAGAAACAGAGGACCATTGTCCCGATGAGGGCGACGATAAACCATTTCGCCCTTGATGACTGCTCTGAACTCATCAATTTACCTCCCGGCTTTCGCGAATTATATCGAAGTTTAGTGAAGAGCAGGCCGGGGAATCGGATCCGGGCTTCTTCAACGTTTTGTTCATCTATGTCTGATGAATATCAGGCTTGCCGACGACGAGCAGAGAGTAGCGTACTGTCATCCGGCCGGACAACCGGGAGCTGGACCGAGAATCGGCTCCCCTCACCGATTTTACTCTGGGCGGTCAGACGACCATGATGCATACGGATGATTTCTTGAGAGATGGCCAGGCCGAGTCCCGTCCCACGGTCAACCCCTCCCGGCCGAGCTTTGTTCACCATGTAGAACCTTTCAAATATCCTCTCCAGATCAGGCGCGGGGATTCCCTCGCCGTGATCATCGATATGCACAGATACCCAACCGTCAGCAACTTCGCCCCAGACCCGTATATCGCCTCCCCGGGGAGAGTGTTTAACGGCATTGTCGAGCAGGTTGGTGAAAACCTGCGCCAGCCGATCGCCATCTCCAACGAGCGCTGGAAAGTCCGGGACTTCAAGCTGGACTGTAACGCCGGCTTCTCGAGCCTTTACGCTCAACCGCTCAACGACCGCAGAGAGCAGCGCGTTTAATTCAACCCGCTGAAAGGTAAATTCGGTTTGACCGCTGTCCAATCTCGCCAGATCGAGGAGCCCTTTGACCAGGCGTTCAAGGCGGGCGCTCTCATCACGAATGACAAGCGCCGCCCGTTCTTGCTGCTCCTCATCGGCGGCAGCCCCGTCGAGGATCGCCTGAGCGAAGCCGCGGATGGAGGTCAAGGGCGTTTTCAATTCGTGCGAAACGTTGGCGACGAATTCGCGCTGGGATTGTTGGCTGGCTTTCACTTCGCTCACCATCTCATTAAATGCCAACGCCAGACTCTGCATCTCATCCGGCCCGGTGACCTTAAGATGCTGATCGTAATCACCGCCCGCGACGGCGCGAGCTGCGGACGCGAGGTGGTCGAGTGGAGCCGCGACCCAGCGGGTGACCAGGAACGACAGCAAGATTGAGACGACCAGGGCGATAGCACCTGCCAGCAGCACCGGGCGTAAGAATTCATCACCCCACACGCGTATTGTGGCGAGCCTGATCCTCGGAGCTGCAACAGCCAATGCGTGACCGTCAGCCAGCGGTTGGGTCAACACGATCCAGCGCTGATCACCGCTGCTGAAGCGAGCGCGGGTGTTCGCCCGGTTCGTTACGGCTTCGCTCCGAATATCCTGTGGGAGCTCGGCCTCCTCTGGCCGGCTGTCCGCCAAAATTTCTGTGTCCGGGCCGATCAGGATCACCCGGCTGCCCAGGCGCTGATCGAGGACCTCAACCGCGCGCTCGAGTTGACTATGAGGAAGTTGCAGCAGCGTTTGACCCTGCCCGCGTATGATCTGGGGGAGGCTTCGTTCAAGCTGAAGAAAGGTCGCCTGATCGAGGAACGGGCTGCGGATGAGGATGACCAGCAAGCTGAAGGTGACCACCAGCAGGACCACGGCGGTGACGACGACGTAGGAGAGGAACAGGCGAGACTGGAGCGACTTCACCACGGCCAATCAACCAACCAGCTTGTAACCCACACCGGTGACCGTCTCTATGCTCACAGCTTTACTCCCGGCAATGTGTTTTCGCAGATGCGCGATGTGGACGTCCACAGTGCGGCTTTCGCCGTAGAAGTCATAACCCCAGACAAGCTTTAAGAGCTGCTCGCGGCTCAGGACGATGCCCTCGTGCCCAGCCAGGGTGCTCAAGAGGTCAAATTCCTTCGCCCGCAGCTCAACCGTTTCACCCGCTACGATCACCTCTCTGCGGGCGGGATCGATGGAAATATCTCCGACCCGGATCGGCTGCTCATTCTCATCCGGCTTACGTTCGAGCCTGCGCAGGATCGCCTTCACCCGCGCTACCAATTCACGCGGGTTGAACGGCTTGGTGAGGTAGTCATCGGCACCCAGCTCAAGGCCGACGATCTTATCGATGTCATCGTCGCGGGCTGTCAGCATCAGGATGGGGACATCACTGTCAGCCCGCACCCTTCGACAGACCTCAAACCCATCGACCTCCGGCAGCATAATGTCCAGCACGATGAGCGCCGGCGAGCGTCGTTCGACCTTCTCAAGGGCGCTGAGACCATCGCCGGCCGAATCGACTTCAAAACCTTCACGTTCGAGGTACAGAGTCGTCAGATCGACGATATTTGGCTCATCATCAACGACGAGGATCAATTTTCCAGGCATCGGCAGCTCTCAAGCTCAATATGGCAGAAAAAGCGAATGCGTTCAAAGCATCCGGGTTCAAGGACGGCTCCAGTCCCGGGAACCCCGTTTTTTATCTCATTGAAAGTTCGATCGGCAGCGTTCGTGCGCGAGCGTCATGCAGATGCCAGCGCGATGACCTCAATTTCAACAGCCGCGCCCTTGGGCAGCGCGGCTACCTGGACCGCAGATCGAGCCGGCGGCGCGTCCGGGAAAAACTCAGCGTAGACAGCGTTGACGGCGCCATAATCACCGATGTCAGCCAGGAACACTGTCGTCTTAACGACGCCTCCCAGGGATGTCCCGGCTTGAGTGAGGACTGCGGCAAGATTATTGAGCGCCTGGCGTGTTTGCGCCTCGACCCCACCACTGACCAATTCTCCGCTGGTTGGATCCATGCCCAGCGAGCCCGAGGCGAAGACGAACATGCCAGCCTTTATCGCCTGCGAATACGGTCCAATCGCAGCCGGTGCACCTTCAGAAGCGACAACTTCACGATTCATGCTGCACTCCTTATCCGTTTGATTAAATCATCCGATTGTATGCTTGCTGTTATCAGGATGCAAAAAAAGAGCAAATATTTACCACCCACCCGGCAGGTCCCCGGCACCTACCCAGTGCCGGGGACCTAGATAGCCAAGACTTCCTCCAGGATATGGCGATAGTCTTGCCCGAGAATCACACCCAGTTCGCGGTGTATGCGCATTGATGATCCTTCGATCCCCCTGCCCATCCAGCGGGTGAAGTCCGAATAGGGCCAGTATTCTGGCTCAGGTACAAGCCCGGCAACTACTGGATTCGCGTGAACATACGCACAGACTCGTTCAAGGTACGATTGACTTGTGACATGCTTTGCTCGGTATCGCCCCTGGAAAAGGGTACCGGTTCTGTTCATCAAGCTGTTAAACGCTTTTGAGTAGCTGTT
Organism: Anaerolineales bacterium; assembly: GCA_050050255.1. Taxonomy (GTDB): domain Bacteria; phylum Chloroflexota; class Anaerolineae; order Anaerolineales; family E44-bin32; genus E44-bin32. Next base: position 8,271 of record JASFUN010000039.1, read on the forward strand.
ACATACGAGCTGCACAAGCTTCCCCGCTGGCTCATCACCGGATTGATAGACGACAAGATGATAGTGATTTGGCATCAGACAATATGCAAGTATGGGTATTTCTAGCGATCTGCTGTATTCCCAGCATTTAGTGATGAAAAAGAAATAATTTTCTGAGGT
>JASFUN010000040.1:0-8419 GCA_050050255.1 Anaerolineales bacterium
TTCTCATTGAAGGACATGATCTTCGATCAAATCGACCCGCGTCTGCAGGTGACCGGATATCAGGACCTCAAGGACAGCGATGCCTTGATCGTCAACATCGACTACCCGCTCGGGATGTCGGCTTATGTCATCCTCTCGCACATCGCGACGCGCTTTGGCGAATTGCGCGGCGCCTATGTCATGGGCAAAGCGGCTACTTTAAACGGCGTGCTGGGTGACGTGATGATCCCGTCCGTGGTTCATGATGAACACTCACAAAACACCTTTTTGTTTGAGAATTGCTTTACAGCTGCCGATATCCGTGACACGCTGGTTTACGGCACGGTGCTGGACAACCAGAAGGCGGTGAGCGTCCGGGGCACCTTCCTACAGACCCCGGAGTATATGGATGTCTTCTACCGCGAAGGCTACACCGACATCGAGATGGAGGCGGGGCCGTACCTCTCAAGCGTGTACGAATGTTTCCGGCCGAAACGCTATCCCACCGATGAGATCGTCAATTTATACGGACTGCCTTTCGACCTCGGCATCCTGCACTACGCTTCAGATACGCCGCTTACGCAGGGGTTGAACCTGGGCGCAGGATCGTTATCTTACTTCGGCATGGACCCGACCTACGCGACAAGCGTGGCGATCTTACGGCGCATTTTTACGTTGGAAATCGAACAACTGCACGCCTGATGGGGAGGTCCGATTGAGGTCAAGCATGGACGCAAACAGGAGTATTCAATGACACCAGTAGGCGAATCTTCACCACGCATTGACGCCCACGGCAAGGTGACCGGAGAGACGCTTTATCCAGGGGACATCGACCGACCAAACCAGGCGTACATGAAGATTCTTTTTGCAGGTCGTCCACATGCACGCATCACCCATCTGGACGTCACCGCAGCAGAGGCAATGGAGGGCGTGCTGGCGGTGTTTACAGCCAGGGACGTGCCGAAGAACGAATACGGGTTGATCATGCCCGATCAACCCGTGTTGTGCGGTCCCGGTTCCGAAACGCCCTACGCCGACCGCGTACGCTTCGTGGGTGATCAGATCGCGGTCGTGGTCGCTGAAAGTGAAGCGATTGCTGCCCGGGCGATCGACGAGATCGTCGTTGAGTTTGAAGATCTGCCGCTGGTCCTTGATCCTGTCGAGGCGATGAAGGATGGCAGCGAACTGCTGCACCCGGACAATGGCAGCAACATCTTCTGTCACTATAAGATCCGCAAGGGTGATCTGCAGTCAGCTTTCGAGAACGCCGCAGTGACAGTCGAGGCCGAGTACCACACCCCGGCCCAGGAGCATGCCTACCTGCAGCCAGAGGCAGGCCTGAGTTACATCGATGAGCAGGGCCGCGTCACCGTAGAAGTCGCCGGGCAGTGGACCCACGAAGATCAGGAGCAGGTCGCCCACGCGCTGGCCGTGCCACTAGAGAAGGTGCGCATCATCTACCCCGCGATCGGTGGCGCATTCGGTGGGCGCGAGGATATGTCGGTTCAGATCGTGCTTGCGCTGGCGGCGATGCGCCTGCACGAGCGTGGGGTCAACCGGCCGGTCAAGATCATCTGGTCCAGGGAGGAATCAATATTCGGCCACCACAAGCGCCACCCGTTTGTTCTGCGGGCCAAGTGGGCTGCCGATAAAGAAGGACACATCACTGCGGCTGAAATGGAAGTCATCCAGGATGGAGGAGCGTACGCGTATACATCTACGAAGGTCCTGGGCAACGCCACACTGATGTGCACCGGGCCCTACGAGATCCCCAATGTAGAGGTCGATGCCTACTCAGTTTACACAAACCATGTGCCCGGCGGCGCCTTCCGTGGTTTCGGCGGGCCCCAGGGGGCTTTCGCAGCCGAAGCCCAGATGGACAAAATAGCCGAAGCGCTCGGGTTGGACCCGGTTGAAATCCGCATGCGCAACATCCTGAAAGAGGGTTCATTGATGACGGTCAACACACCGCTACCTGAGGGTGTCAGCCTGACCAAAGTGCTTGAATCGGCAGCCTTAAAGGGTGGTTGGACCAGGGGCGATGCTGGCTGGACAAAGCCACCTGACAAAGAGGCAGGGGTGGTCGATCGAGGCACGCGCAAGCGTGGCATCGGCTTTGCCTGCGGGTTTAAAAACGTCGGGTTCTCATTCGGCGCACCAGAACGAGCCTTTGCCGAGATCGAGCTGCACGGAGGCGCCGAGATTGAAGAGGCCGTCCTGCATCACGCCGGGGCTGACGTGGGACAGGGCGCTCACACCGTCTTCAAGCAGATGGCTGCCGAGGCAACCGGGCTGCCGTTCGAAAAGGTGCGGTTAGACCTCTCGGACACAGCTACGACGAGCGATTCGGGCTCCGCTTCTGCCTCGCGGATGACGTTCATGGCCGGCAACGCCATCCGGGGTGCTGCCGAAGCTGCGCTGGCCAGGTGGCGCGCTGAGGATCGGCCAGCGATTGCCAAATTTGAGTACAATCCGCCGGCAACGACGCCCTACGATGACGAGACCGGCGAATCCTATCCAAATTTCGCTTACGGATATGTCGCCCAGGTGGTCAGCGTGGAAGTCGACACGGAGACGGGGGAGCTGACCATCCTCGAAGTCATCTCGGCCAATGACGTCGGAAAGGCGATCAACCCCCAGCAGGTGGAAGGGCAGATCGAAGGCGGCGTCGTCCAGGCCGCCGGCTACGCAATGCTGGAGAACTTCAAGCAGGATGGCGGCTATGTCCAAACCGATCAGATGTCGACATACCTGATACCTACCATCCTGGATATCCCCGGCCGGGTGCACCCGGTCATCCTGGAGGAAGCCGACCCGCTGGGCCCGTGGGGGGCGCGCGGCATGGCCGAGATGCCTTTCATACCGCTCACACCGGCGATCGTATCTGCGGTGCATGACGCCGTGGGAGTGTGGTACGACGAATTCCCGCTTACGGCAGAACGCATCCTGCACGGCCTGGGAAAACTTTAGCAGATGGGGCTCAGTCGGCCGCTCGTGCTGATCCGCGGGGGCGGTGATCTGGCGAGCGGGGTCGCGCTGCGGCTGCAGCGCTCCGGGTTTGCGATCTTGATCACCGAGGTTGAACAGCCGTTGGCGGTACGCCGGGCGGTTTCTTTTGCAGAGGCGGTCTACACTGGTGAGACGAGCGTTGAAGAGCTAATCGGCCGACGCGTCCACGACAGATCCGAGATAGAGAAAGCGATCGCCGACCAGGCCGTCCCGGTACTTATCGATCCCGAGGCAGAGATCCTTGAGCAGCTGAGCGTTGTGGCGCTCGTCGACGCGCGCATGCGCAAGCGTGCGCCAGAGCCGGCGATGGACTCTGCGCCGGTCGTCGTTGGGCTTGGACCCGGGTTCACCGCCGGGCTCGATTGCCATGCGGTAGTCGAGACAAACCGCGGTCACTGGATGGGACGTGTCATCTGGGATGGCACCGCCGAGGAGGATACTGGTGTCCCGGAGCGTGTGCAAGGTTATGACGTTGAGCGCGTGCTGAGATCGCCCGCAGCCGGCGTGCTCACCGGGGGGAAGGCGATCGGGACGCGGGTTAAAGAGGGCGATGAGCTTGCGAAGGTCGATGGCCGATCGGTGGAAGCGCCGTTTGATGGCGTTCTGCGCGGCCTGATCCATGATGGCCTTGAGGTGCGGGCGGGCATGAAGATCGGAGATCTCGATCCACGCGGCGTGGTGGAACACTGCTTCAGCGCCTCGGACAAGGCGCTTGCGGTCGGTGGAGGCGTTCTGGAAGCCTTGCTCTCATACGAACATATCCGGGAGGCATTGGGCAGCTGATATGGAACTGGCAAAGGCGCTGCGGGTTGAGGCAGGCGAGGTTATCGCGTTCGTCGGAGCAGGCGGCAAGACGAGCGCTATTCGAAAGCTGGTGGAAGAGCTTACCGCCGATTTTCCCGTCCTGGTCACAACCTCGACGAAATTCGCCCTGGACGAATCTGACCTCGCTGAAGAGCACGAGATAATCGAGGATGCCGGTGGGTTAATTACCGTTTTATCCGATTGGGATCATGACAAGGCCCTGCTGCTGACGGGACCTCAGGTACCTGATGAACCTAAATGGGGGGGACTGCCGCTGGCGCAGCTGCAGGACGTGATCGAGTTCAGCCGCGAGAAGAAAGTGGTCCTGCTTATCGAAGCCGATGGGGCAGGCGGACGATCGATCAAGGCGCCGGCGGCGCATGAGCCGGCCCTGCCGCACAATCTCGACCTGCTCGTTCCGGTGGTAGGAATTGACGCGCTTGGCGAACGTGTGGATAGCGAGCTCGTTCATCGTTCAGAGCTGGTAGGAGATCTGCTGGGCGTGGACGGGGATACCCGGTTGACCGCCCAGCACATCGCAACGTTGTTGATACACCCTTCCGGTGGTCTAAAAACACTCCCGCTGCACGCTGAGTTGAGAGTGGTACTCAACAAGGTGGAGACGGACGAAAGCCTTTTAAAAGCGCAGGAGATCGCCGGGCTCGCCCTCCAGGAATCAAAGATCCAGAGCGTCATCATCGGTTCAATGCAGGGGGAGGAGCCCGTCCGTCAAGCCCGGGGCAGGGTGGCCGGGATCGTGCTGGCCGCCGGCGAGTCGGAACGGTTCCCGGGAATGAAGCTCCTGCACGAGATCGATGGCAAACCAATGCTCGCGCATGTTCTTGATGCGGTCCGGTCAAGTCGCATCCATCGCCGGGTGATTGTGCTAGGACACGAGCATGAGTCGATCCTCAAAGCTGTCGATTGCGAAGGATTTCAGGTTGTGAATAACGCCGAATGGTCACAGGGCCAGAGCACCTCGGTTCAGGCCGGGCTGGAAGCGGTTTCGGGTGAGGTCGAAGCAGTGATATATCCACTTGGAGACATGCCGCTCATCGACGCCGGGCTCATCAACCAGATCATCGATCGGCACGCCGAGACACTGGCGCCGATCGTCGCTCCGCAGGTTGGGAAGGTTTGGGGCAACCCGGTGCTTTTCGACCGGATCACGTTCCCGACTTTCTCAGAGCTAAAAGGGGATCGAGGTGGAAAGTTGTTGTTCGAACGCTTCGAAGTTGAACCCGTGGAAGCAGCTGGCAGTGTCCAGCGGGATGTCGACCGGCCGGCAGATCTGAAAGACCTGGAGCCGTGAGGACTCCAGGATTGTCAAGTATTCAGGACCCTGGAGAGAAATTCCTGGATCAACCAAATCACGACCGGCAGTGATATAGCAGTAATGAAACCTCGCAGGGTCTGTGGCTCCCACGGCCAGGTGGAGATACTATCAATCTCACGGCGGAATTCCATAAGAGCTGCGACCTGGCTTTCAATTAATGACATCTCAGCTAATTGATTTCTATCGCTGCGTGTGTGCAGCTCTTCAAGCGCAGCTCTGATGCGCTGGTTGTTTTCCCGGGCGACATGCCTCTTCTCATCAGCTAGCTTGCGCTGAATGCCGAGAAGTGGAAGCAAGAAGACCAGCACAGCCATCGTGCTGTTGAAGAGGATGAAGAAGACTGCGATCTCCGTCTGAGGTTCATTCTCACGCAGCATAATGTTGATGATGTAGCTCAAAGTCCCCGCGATGATGAAAAAAACGCCGATCCTGGCTGAGAGCGAAGAGAGCGCATAAAGGTTCTTGAGATCAAAAATGTTGACTTTCTTGATACGTCCATAAAGCTGATCGATCCTTCTCAACACCTGGATGACCTGCACGAAAAGGTGAGAAAGTATGGTGAAGGTCACGGTTCCTAGAAGGATCATCAGTAGATTGAGGATAGGCGCGATTTCGGGACGTGCTGGGATCGATGGTTGGTAGCTAACAAATATGATGCTCAAAGGGATTGCAGCGATAAACAACCATCCCCAGGCTTGGGATAGCCTGGTAAAGCGCTCACGCAGCGTGAGGAATTCCTTGTCATCAAGCTGTAAGGCTGGCCGGAATTCTTGGAGGGCTTTGTCGCTGCTGGAGAGGAGATAATCATATGCGAAAAGGCTGAAGGCGAGCCAGAACATGATGTTGGCGACTTCAGCTTGCAGCGTCCAGGCCAAACTCGGCTCTAAAATGTATAAGATGGCATGAGCCAGGATGAACAGTACGATTGGGATCAGCAGTAAGTTGAGCAATCTATGTGTGCTAAGGTGAGCGATGCGTGTCAGGAGTCGATCAAGCCAGTTGGGTTTGAAGGATTCTTGTGGCATTGGGCTGTGCCTTCCAATGATCAAACGATTTTCCCTGCAATCTTAACTTAATCACGAGAAAAAGGGTCAGGATTGTGCCTGGATGCTTTTCTTATGCATTGGAGTGATACCCCCTTGCATGCACGGCGGATCACCCGTTCGCAGGCATCCTCAAATCGCACATGTCCATCCCGTTCTATTTTGACTTTACCGCAAATGGCTGGCTGACCGTTTCAGGCTATTCCTTCCCAGTTCCCATCCATAAGATCGTCCATGAAGATTTTTTGATCCTCGTCGTCTTTGATCCTTTCGCCGAGTGTCCTGGCCTGTCTAAAATAAGCACCCGCTTGATCGCGCTCACCTCTCGCGGCGTATGCCCGGGCCAGGCCTTCCTTCGCGTATGCCAGGTCAAAATCACGCATCTCTTCTTGGTTGGCATCTGTGATTTCCGAACAGCGCTGTGCATGGTGTAAAGATAGTTCTGCGTGACCCAGCAGGGCGAGGACGTGGGAGAGCAGCCAGTGACCGCGTTGGGCGTGAACTGAAGTCCCGATTTGCTGCCAATGGTAGAGCGACGTGTATGCTGCCAGGATTAGCTTTTCTTCCAGGTCAGAGGATCGCGGCTGCTCGCCTAGAAGCTTCCACACTTCTCCGTTCGATAATTTGGCGAAGTGTTCGTGTGCACCTTCCAGTGTGTACTTCTCTTGTTCGACCATCGTTAACTCCTCACCTACTTTCAAACTTATGCTTCTAAGAACATGGTTTGGTTCATTGGAATGGAATGAGTGTCTTGTATTGTTGGGGGCAGCGCCGCTCAATAATATAGCATCCCTGTTCAAAGAGCTGCCAGTGTACGCAAGCAGTAGGTCTGCCGGATCATAAAATGCGCACATGTTCGACCTGCTGATGTTATTGAGAAAGTGGGATCCCGACGAGCGATCAAGAGATGCCCGACAGGCAGGTTTCAGGTCAGGGAATTTCTGGGAAAGGGAGGGATAGATCCGGGTCGGCGCCTCCCGGTATATAAATCCCGTAGTAGAAGTAGATATCCGTAGCGATCATCATGAGCAGCAGGATCGGGACGAGTCGCTTATAGCCGTGACGGTACATCTCTGAAAGGGGCAGGGTTACCAGCCAGATCATTGCCGGCACCGCCGGGATGATGTGAGACGTACCAGGCGGACCGGGGATGAGGAATGCTCCGAAGAAGATAGTGATCCCCAGCCATACCAACAGCAAGACCCTTCTTTGATATATCGCCAGGAGTATGCCTGCGAGGAAGAAGATACCGGACAGGCCGAGAAGGAACGGGACCCCTGGTTTGTAGAAAGCGGTATAGTCCGAGAATGAGAAAAAACCGGCGAACGAAATCCATGCCTGGTGACCCAGTGCCAGGATCGTCTCACCTACGCTCAGTTGGGATTGCTCGCCGATCATCCTCGGAAGCGTCCAGTTTATAGTAGCGCGTGATAGGAACAGGTCCGGGTTATCCAGGGCGAAGATGAACAACGGAATGGCGGCAGCTGCAGCGACGGCGAGCAGTTTGCCGGAATGCACGAGCAGCTCGCGGTAATCGCTGCGCTCATGCCAAAGCCGGATGATTAAAACTGGAAGCAGTAGCAGCGCGATCCGGCTGCCGACGTAGAAATACTGGGATATACCCAACGCCAGACCTGCGATTACGGCACCGCCGCTCCAGCGAGAATGCCAGCCCCAGGCAAACGCTGCCAGCACTAGTGGGATCCAGAGCGTATCCCACACGTTGTTCAGCGCCAGGCGGGACCAGTGCAGGTGGAAGTGGAAACCGCTTAGTAGTATCGCAGCAAACAGGGCCGTTCGACGGTCATCCCTGGTCGCGATCATCGCGTAAGTAGCAAGGATCGCCAGCGTGCCGGCGATAACACCGGGCACACGTAGTGCAGTAAACGTTCGCCCGAAGATTTGCAGGGAGATGTAGATCAGGTAGTAGTAGAGACCAGGTTGTGAGTAAGGTCCTGATCGTAACGGATAGAAGGTTTGCCCCTGTGGGGGGAAAATATGACGGATGGTGAAATCTGTAGTTGTGACCTCGTCTGGGTGCAGCCCTGCTGGGATGGTCTCTAGAGAGATCGTGCGCAGCAGCAGCCCGAACAAGACGGGAATGAGGACCCAGAGATCCTGACGTTTGAATGACCATGGCGGGCGCAGGTTGGGCATAGCCGCAACAGTTGCGATGAGGACGCAGGAAAGCCAGGCCCATAGCTGCCAGCCTTCGACCATGAGTGCTTGCCGGTGCGTGTATCCCAGG
>JASFUN010000041.1:0-8372 GCA_050050255.1 Anaerolineales bacterium
TCATGGAAATACCTGACCTGGAGCTGGTGGCAGTCAACGATCTGATACCGCTGGATAACCTGGCATACCTGTTGAAGTTTGACACCGTCTATGGCCGCTACGAGAAGACAGTGGAGACACAGGAAGGGAAAATGATCGTCGGGGGGGTGGAGATTCAATTTCTCAGCGAACGGGACCCCGAAGAGCTTCCCTGGGAAGATCTGGACGTAGATCTGGTTTTCGAATGCACGGGGGTTTTCCGCAAACGGGAGGATCTCGAAAAGCATCTAAAGGCGGGGGCGGAGCATGTGATCTTGTCGGCTCCGGCGAAGGACGAACTGCTCACCGTAGTACATGGTGTGAATTCTCCTGAGAAGGAAGATGCGTTGATGATCTCCTGTGCAAGCTGCACGACGAACTGCATCACGCCGGTTGTGGAGGTTATGGATCGCCGCCTGGGGGTTAAAAAGGCGACTCTGACAACCATCCACGCCTACACCTCGTCACAGCAAATTGTCGATGGTCCGGCAAGCAAATGGCGCCGCGGCAGGGCTGGTGCGGCTAACTTCGTGCCGACAACGACGGGGGCCGCGTTGGCGACTGCAAAAGCACTACCGCAGATCGAGGGGCGCTTTGACGGCGTTGCCGTCAGAGGGCCGATCCCGGTTGGCTCAATCTCCGACATCGTATTTCTGGTTGAGAAGGGGACTTCTGTCGACGAAGTTAATTCGATCTTCCGTGAGGAATCACAGTCCGATCGGTATCAAGGCATCATGGGGGTTAGCGATGATCATCTGGTATCGAGCGATATCATCAAAGATCCCCGAGCGTCCATCGTCGATCTTACGATGACAAAAGTTATCGACGGCGACCTCGTGAAGATCATGAGCTGGTACGACAACGAGTGGGGTTACACCGCCCAGATGATGCGGGAGGCGCAGCGGTTGCTGAGTTAGAACTGCGTTGCCGCAGATAGAGGCCGGGAACACCCTTGTTTCCGGCCTCTCGTTTCAACTTGAAATCGCAGCCTTGATCCGTATTCACGAGTTGGAATCGTTGAAAGCGGCGTCCTCAAGGGTGGAACGACCGTTCCTGACATAATGCTCCGAGTGCCATGGTTAAAGACGAGTCGGTGCACAGTGGAACGCGGCCCGTACGGTGCGTTTTAAATGGTGAAGAACAGGAGACTCAATGCCCGAACTCCCGGATGTGGAAATTTTCCGCAGGTACCTTGACGCAACTGCGCTGCACAAGGAAATCGAGCGGATCCATGTGCTCGACGATCAAATCCTGGAGGGGGATACTCCGCAGAGCCTGGGACGGAAGCTGGCACACAGGCGGATGGACCATACCAGGCGGCATGGCAAATATCTGTTTGCCCGGTTGGATGATGGGCGCTGGCTCTCATTTCATTTTGGGATGACCGGGCATCTGAAATACTACCGGGATCCGGCCGATGAGCCGGAGTATACCTACGCAAGGCTTGCTTTCACTAACGGCTACCAGCTCGCCTTCGTCATCCCAAGAAAATTGGGGACCCTGCGACATCTGGATTCGCCGGGGAGCTTGATCGAAGAAAAAGATCTCGGCCCTGATCCCTACAATGTTGATTTCAAAGAGGACGATTTCGTCGGATTGCTGGCTGACAGGCGCGGGATGATCAAGACGACGTTGATGAACCAATCGGTCATGGCCGGGATTGGGAATGTATATTCAGACGAAATACTTTTTCAGGAGCGGCTGCATCCACGTACAAAGGTGAAAAAGCTTCAAAGCGGGAACCTGCGTCATCTGTATGGAACGTTATGCTCGGTGGTCAGCACGGCGATTGATTTGGAGGCAGACCCGGATCGATTTCCAGACGACTGGCTGATCCCTGTGCGGTCGGAAGGTGAGGATTGTCCACACTGTGACGGTCAGGTCGAGCGAATTGTCATCTCGGGCAGGGGATGCTATTACTGTCCAAACTGCCAGGAATTGTGATTTAGTCTGGTTCCACGTCGGCGTTGGATCCTGGCGCCATGTGCTGCAGTGAAGACCATCCTACCGGAATAGAAAGCAAGAACCCTTCGCATAGAACCGAGCGAAGGGTTCCTGAGTTTAATTCAGCGACTTGAAGCTAATTGTTGCTGGGTAGGTATTCCAGGATTTTAGGTCCTACGGCGAGGTGGATCTCCTCTTCATCGATCTCAGATACCCATTCAATCGGGATGCGTTTTTCTTCCTTCAACAACAGGCCCTCCGAAATGACGAACTGCGTGATGCGGTGTGATTCTGGATCGGTCAAAACCTCCTCGATATCACCGACCTTCCTGTCATCAACTGCGTAGACATCGGCGCCTTCTTGAACCGCGACGGTATCATCGGGTATATGGCGCTCTTTCTGCTGGATCATGGGTTCAATTTCACGATCGGGGATCGGGGTGCCATGTCGCCATGCAGGCATTGGGGCCACCGGGTAGAAGGGCGCCGCCTGCGCTGCTTCGGGAACCTGCCGCTCCAGTTCAGGAACCTGAATGTAGTTGGTCTCGACGAATTCGGGCAGATCGTTTAAATTCTCCGCTTCAAGTCTTAATAGGATCTGATCTTCTTCTGCTGATTCGACCAGGTTCACCGGAATCACCCGTTGTTCGGTGAAAAGGAAGCCCTTTTCAATGACGATATGGGAAACTGAACGGGTGCGTGGATCGATGACGACGCGCTCTAATTGACCCACGCGTTGATCATCTGCACTTTTTACCATCGTTCCTTGTTTGAATATCATGTGCTGCCTCCTGCTATATTCATCTGATTCAACACCATTCTCACAGACAGGCATTTAAGAATTCTCTCGAGAAGAAGTTAAATCTTAAGATTGTCTCGCAACAGCCATTTATTGGACTGCGAGATGCTCCGCTTCGGGCATTGAGTAACTGATCGCAGCGCCGGCGAATGCAAGCAGGATCAAAATCGCCAACACAAAGCGGATACCTGCAGCCTGGGCGAGGAACCCCAGGCCTCCAGCGATCAAGGTCAGCGCTCCGATAATTGTGTTGCTGGAGGCTACGTAGAGCGGGCGATCGACCTCGGGAGCACCATCAACCAGATAGGTCTTCCGTCCCAGCCGCACACCGGCGCGCGAAAAACCGATTATGGTCACGGCGACACCCAGAAGGTAAATATTGAGACTATCGGATGCGATCCAGCTGAGCGCCAGAGCGTAAAGACCTGTGATCCCTGCCAGCACACCGCTGCTTATCATGACCCAGCGGCTGGTCCGGTCGGACAGGCGGCCCCAGATTGGGCTGCTTACCACCTGTGCGAAACTGGCGGCAATGATGAAAACGCCCAGGTTGCCCGTATCCCCGTTAGAGAAACGCCGCGCGTATAGTGTGTAGTAGGGCAGCGAAAGTTCTATCGAAAGTAAGAATGCCCTGGCGAGGACATAACGAAGGAAAGCGGAGTTCTCGCGCAGCAGTTCAATGCCGGCGCGCGCTTCTTCCAGGGAGTTGCGAGCACCTTCCGTTGCTCCAGGTTCCTCAGCGATGAACTTGATCACGACAACTCCCAGGATCCAGAGCACACCGGTGAGGCCAACAAGCAGCACGACTGTCTTGATTTCGTGTGCCCCCTGAAACTGCGTTCGCATGAAGAGTCCGGCGATGAGGGCCAAAAGGCCGCCGACTGTAGCCCGTATGGCTAACAGGGTGCCTCGCTTGCCCTGTGGAATAGTCTTGGCAAGCACGTCCTTAAAGGCGACCGAACTGATGCCACGCGAGAGGCTGCCGATACCCAGGAGGGCGAGGATGATAAGCCCAGCGATGGTACCTTGTAAAACTAAAGCAACCGGCACCATAAGGACATACGCCAACCCGAAAAAGAACCCACCGGCCAACCAGAACCACTTCCGGAGGGCGTACTTACGAATGCGACCGGAGACTGCAAGTTGCGGTAAGAGCGATCCTGCCCTGCGAACCGGAGACAGGAAGCCTGTGATCGATGCCGGAGCGCCAAGCGCATCAAGCAGCCAGGGCAGCACCAATTCCGGGCTGCCCAATTGGTCTCCCAGCTTGGTGAGAGCGCCGTTGAGCGCATTCAGGAAGAAATTTCTTGGGGCCTCAGCGCATGCATCCTCGGGAAGATCCGCACAGGTACCACCTTGTTCATCTTCTGTGATGAGACCGTAAAGCTCTTCAGTTGGACGCTTTGCCCCTGGCTCAGCCATCAACCGTCTCCTATTCGATGAGCGTCGGGAGCTGTGGATGTTTTGCAGTTAGAAGCGCAGGAGTGCCACGATGGGCGAATCATCCACGGGCATTTGTTCTTCCGGAACTGCATAAACTTCGCCTCCATGTTTCAACGTGTAGATTGCACTTAGATTCAACAGGTCAACCTTCCCGGGCCCGGAATCACCATTCCGTTGGATTTCCAGGGATTCAGGTTCGAACTCTCCCCAGATCTGATCATCGAGTGAGACGAACAGGTAAGCTATGCGTGCCTGGAATGCATATGCGAGGATTTCCTGTAAATCCTGGGTGACCTTGTCCGTCCCCCGATGATTGTTTAGGCGTTCCTCCGCTTTAAGTTTCTTGCGCTCTTGATACGCTTGAACGAGCTTATTGGCTTCCCGCTCGATTTCTGCCAAATCCTTATCGTCGGGATTGCCATATAAAGCCGCCTCCAGCAAATGTGGATATTTGCTGACCTCACGGTACATCGCCACGTTCTCCTCCACGCCGTATATGAGCAGGGGCGCGTTTGTACCCGCCAAATGTTCTTCCACACCATCAGCAGCCGCCTGGAAATACCTCCTGAGACGCTCCTCGTGGTTGTCCGATCCCACACCGTGACCATGGAAGACAACCGAGCCACCTGATGATGGGCCATCAGCTTGTACCTCTGTTGTGTGCAGGGTGGTGCGCCTTTCAGGGTCGTCGTATTTTAAGGCATCCTGCATGCTTGTCGGGGTCATGCTCGGGTCGAGCTGCGCACATCCTTCAGGGGTGCACTCAAACAACCTCAGCAAGTTCTGGCTGAGGGCCAGGATATAGAAGCGACCTTTCCTGGCTAGCCATGGCAGGGTGGGTTTGATATGGAAACGTTCGCCTATGACTACCTGTGGTTCGACGCTGAAGGGCAATCTAATTATGTAATGCCGGTCGGGTGTCGTGAAGATCGAAAGACCAGCTCGCATCTGCTCCCATGTGCTCGATTCCTGAAGCATTGCCTGAACGGGCTGGAGCAAGTTTTGAACATCCTCTTCTGGCAGGTCCATCTGCCTGAACTGGTCCTGCGCTTCCCGGAGTAAGTTCTTGAGCTGAATGCGATCGCCTCGCCACTCTCCGCCCACTTCATGAGTAGGGATAAAGAAAGAAGCACAAACCGGTCCTTCTACCTCGATCATTTTGTTCAAGGTTTCGGTAAACTCTGCTCGTGTGTCAGCCATCAGTGATTACCTCCGTAAGTTCCAAAAACATGATTCGCGCCGCTGTAATTTGAGTGAGGCAAGGCAAAAGCAGCCCGCACACTCAAAGGTTCTGTTCTCATGATCACAGGCGGCTATCAAGGATTGCTTGCGTACGGAAGGTGGATCTTGCTGTTTTCTATCCTTATGAGCCGGGTGAATGGTGCTGCCGACTGATCGCCCGGCCCGCGTGCAGATTTTGAAGTCCGGTCGAGGGTTTATGATGATAGTGTCGTCTGTTATAGTTGTCATACAAGAAGCTGTTTGCCACGATGAAGGTAGAGAAATGAGGAGTGAGTAATTATGCCGTTGCGAGAGAAGGATCGAGACAGGGCTCGTCGTCAGAGACGGAAGAAGAAGTTATCCCGATTGAAGACGATGTACGCTGAGGCCAAGACGCTGAAAGAAAAGCAAAACTTAGAGGCGAAGATCCGGAAATATCAACCCTGGTGGGTACCTGCGGAGGACTGATCGGATCGCCAACCGTCCCGCCGTTCGCAGCCGCTGACCGCCATCACTTGAAGGGGCGCTTTGCATGAATGGGAACAACAATGTCCCCGAAAAATTAATCATCGTCTCGAATCGCTTGCCCGTGACTGTGAAACGCAGCGATGATGGTTATAAATACAACCCGAGCGTAGGTGGATTGGCGACCACATTAAACGCGCTGCGCGATGATATGGAGATGGTCTGGATCGGGACGCCAGGCATCAATGTGGAATCTGCAGAGGAGTTCAAGCAGATCGAGTCGGATTTGCGAGAGCAATTTGACAGCGTCCCGCTGAGCTTACCCGCCGAGCAGTTTGACAAGTATTACCTCGGATTCAGCAATGGCTGTATCTGGCCGCTTTTCCATTACTTCCCCCAATTCGCCCATTACGATCACGAGGAGTGGGAGACATACCAGCAGGTCAATCAACGCTTTTGTGAAAAGGTGCTTGAGCATGCAAACCCCAACGACACGATCTGGGTGCATGACTATCATCTCATGCTCCTGCCGGCGATGCTCCGCAAATCGCTGCCAGACGCGATCATCGGGTATTTCCTGCATATCCCGTTCCCATCCTATGAGATTTTCCGAATCCTGCCATGGCGCGATGAGATTTTGCGCGGGCTCCTCGGTTCGGATCTGATCGGATTTCACAGTTATGGCTACGCCCGCCACTTCCTCAGCAGCCTGCTGCGTATCCTCGGAATGGATCAAGATTTCGGCCGCGTGAACCTGGGAGATCGAACGGTAAGGGTCGACACGTTCCCATTGGGTGTTGACGTCGACCGCTTTGCGGGCGCGCATTTAATCCCGGAGGTTCAGGATGAACTGGAAGACCTGCGCGAACAGGTTGAGGGCAAGAAGGTCATCCTTTCGGTAGATCGGCTCGACTTCACTAAAGGGATCCTGCAGCGCATGCTCGCCTTTGAGCGCTTCTTGAAGACCCACGAAGAGTGGCTCGGGAAGGTCTCATTGATCACGTTGTTAGTTCCCTCTCGAACCCAGGTGCCTGAGTACAAGCAGTTGAAGAAGCAGGTGGACGAGACGATCGGCAGGATCAATGGTGAATTCGGTCTGCCTGGATGGACCCCGATCACCTATCTGTACCGGTTCCTGCCGTTCGAGAGGTTGGCCTCATTGTATCTGCTGGCTGACGTCGCCCTGGTTACCCCGCTCAGGGATGGGATGAACCTCGTAGCGAAGGAATATATCGCCGCGCGCACGGACGATTCCGGGGTTCTGATCTTGAGCGAAACGGCGGGAGCGGCCGCGGAAATGGGTGAGGCGATCATCGTCAACCCGCATGATGAGGAGATGATCGTCGAAGCGATTGAGCACGCCTTGACCATGCCACTCGAGGAGCAGGTTCAGCGCAACCAGGTCATGCGGGCGCGTTTGAAGCGCTATGACACCCGGCGATGGGCCGCGGATTTCATCAATCAGATGGAATCCTTGCGAGAGATTCGTCGATCGAATCAACCGCGTCGTCTGCGTGATGAACTGCGCCAATCGTTGATAGATGCCTTCCACGACGCAAAACGACGGCTCTTGCTCCTGGACTACGACGGCACGCTTGTCAGATTCGCGTCCACTCCTGAAGCCGCAAGGCCGGACGACGAATTGATCTCCATCCTGAATGAATTGCAGGAAACGCCCCAGAACCATGTCGTGGTTATATCCGGGCGCGATGCAGATACGCTCGAGCGCTGGCTGGGGACGACCGGCATTGACCTCGTCGCCGAGCACGGTGCACGCTATCGAAAGAACAGCCAGGGGCGTTGGAACGAGGCAGAGGAGATCACGGTGGGCAATTGGAAGGATGAACTTCGCCCGGTCTTTGATGTCTTCGTAGACCGTACCCCCGGAGCACTGTTAGAGGAAAAGAGTCACGCGTTAGTGTGGCACTATCGACGCGCAGAACCAGGGCTTGGATCACAGCGGGCCGCAGAACTCACCGAAACTTTAGAGGGCTACGTCGCAAACACTTCACTGCATATCTTGCAAGGACACAAAGTTGTCGAGGTTAAACCGAGCATGGTAAGCAAAGGCCGGGCGGCGCAGCCATGGCTGCATGAAAAACCGGCTTATGATTTCGTGTTTGCCGTCGGCGACGACATCACAGACGAAGCGTTGTTTGAAGCGCTACCGGATGACGGCTGGTCGGTCAAGGTCGGGATACCAGAGCGCTCCAGTGCCCATTTCTTTGTCTCTGACGTTCGGGAAGTGCGCCAGCTGCTCAAAGATCTAATTAAAAAAGAGGATTAAATCAGAAGGTTTGCCAGCGCGGTCACGCCAACCGGAGCCGGCCACGCCCAGCTCTACCAATAAGGAGCGGCGGTGAATTCGCCGGCAGCATCCTGACGCTGCCCGCGAACACCCCGGCCTGTGATGACGGCCAAGATGGACGTCGTTCTGCTCATCCCCGCAGCCTCCAACTCCCAATCCTTACCCCCTTAAAGC
>JASFUN010000042.1:0-8288 GCA_050050255.1 Anaerolineales bacterium
GAAGAGGTCGGCCAGGACGCGCAGACCTACATCACCGGATTGGCGTGGGACCCGGAGAAGATTGTGGTGGGCGAGATCCGTGAAGTCATGCCGCATCCGAATGCGGATCGGCTGGTGCTATGCCGGCTCCACGATGGCAAGCAGGAGCACACTGTGCTCACGGGTGCGCCAAATCTGTTCGAGTTGAAAGGTAAAGGCCCGTTGGATGAGCCCCTCAAGGTAGCATTCGCGCTTGAAGGGGCACGCATCTATGACGGTCACAAACAGGGCTTTCAGCCCTTCACGTTGAAGCGCGCCAAGATCCGTGGGGTCGAATCCTATTCGATGGCGTGTTCAGAGAAGGAGCTGGGCATTTCCGAAGATCACGAAGGCGTGATCATCCTCGATGCGGATGCGCCGGTGGGCATGCCGCTGGCGAGTTACATGGGCGATGCGGTGCTGGACATCACGCTCACACCTAACATCGCACGGGATGCGAACATCCTTGGCGTTGCGCGGGAGGTCGCTGCGTTGACGGGCAAGGAACTCAGGCAGCCGGATTACGAGGTGGCGTGGACGGGCCCATCTCTCGAGGGGCGCGTCGGACTCGAGATCCAGAATCCCGAACTCAACCCGCGCTTTGTGCTGGGCCTGGTTGAGGGCGTTGAAGTGGGTGAAAGCCCCTACTGGGTGCAGCGGCGGCTGCACCTCGCGGGCATGCGCCCGATCAACAATATCGTGGACGCCACAAACTACGTCATGTTGGAGGTGGGAGAACCACTGCACGCTTTCGATTACGATGTGCTTGTGGAGCGCGCCGGTGGGGAGGCGCCGAAGATCATCACGCGGCTGCCATCGAAAGGGGAGACGCTCAAGACGCTGGATGATGTCGACCGCAAATTGGACGATTTCACCGTGCTGGTCAGCGACACAGCGGGCGCCCTTTCGATCGCGGGGGTCATGGGCGGAGAAGAATCGGAAGTTTCCACCCAAACCACGCGGGTGCTGCTCGAAGGGGCTGCATGGAATTTCATTAACATCCGCCGCACGACGGCTTCGCAAAACCTTTCGACGGAAGCCTCCTGGCGATTTGAGCGCGGGGTTCATCCGGCGCAAGCTGAAAGAGGCGTGCGCAGAGGCTTGAATGTCATCCAGGAGCTGGCCGGGGGCAGCATCGCCGAGGGTCTCGTTGACAAGTACCCGCTTCCGCCCGAGCAGGTGAGCGTCGAGGTCTCAGAACAGGATGTTGAGCGCTGGTTGGGTGTGCATATCCCCATCGAAAAGGTCGCTACAACCCTGCGTGATCTGGAATTCGAGGTCGAAGTGGAGGGGCAATCGCTCCGCGCGAGTCCACCCGATCACCGCCTGGATATCGGGAGCGGCATCATCGGCAAAGCAGATCTGATGGAAGAGGTCGCACGCATCTACGGCTACGATCGCATACCAGAGACGATGATCGCAGACGAAATTCCACCCCTCTATGGCAATGCTGAATTGGAAAAGGAAGAACGCCTGCGGGATTTACTGGTGAGCCTCGGTTTGCAGGAAGTCGTCACTTACCGCCTGACAACACCCGAAGCGGAGGGGCGCCTGCGGCCTGCGGGGGAGCAGCTCCCGGAAACAGCTTACATCCGGCTTGAAAACCCGATCTCTAGTGACCGGGTCGTCATGCGCCGCACGGTGCTACCCGGCGTCCTGGCAGTCGTCGAACGAAACGTACGCTTCAGGGATCGTGTTGCGATTTTCGAGATTGGCCCGATCTACCTGCCAGTCGAGGGCGAGCAGCTCCCCGAAGAACCGAAGCGGTTGTGCGTCGCGCTGACCGGTCCGCGCGCGCTTAGAACATGGCAGGCAGCCGATCGAGCGCCGATGGACTTCTTCGATTTGAAAGGCTTCATCGAGACGCTCCTCGATGGGATGGGGGTGGCAGACGTGCGTTTTGAAAAAGCCGACTCCCCGAGCTACCATCCCGGGAAGAGCGCCCAGTTGATCATCTCTGGTGAGCCGGCTGGCGTGCTGGGAGAGCTTCACCCGTTGGTTAAGGAGCGATTTGATCTGCTGGAAACCCCCATGCTCGTTGCTGAGGTCGATGTCGATCGCTTGCTGGGCGCGCTGCCCGATGAAATTCAGGTGGAAAACGTCAAGACGTACCCGCCTGTTTTTGAAGACCTGGCGATCGTCGTTGACGAAGCCGTGACTGCAGAGCGAGTAGAGCAAGTCATCTGGGTGGCTGGCGGAGAAATGCTTGAGGAAGTGCAGCTGTTCGACCTCTATCGCGGTGAACAGATTGGCGTGGGGAAGAAGAGCCTGGCATACGCGCTGACTTACCAGGCGGCCGATCGGACGTTGACGGATGAGGAAGCAGCCGGCGTGCGGGCGCGTATCGTGAAGGCGCTTGAATCTGAGCTCGGAGCGGGTTTGAGGTCCTAGTCCTCTTCCCGGGCGAACTCCTCGGCACGGCGGATGGCAACAGTGGCTAACTGGGCGACAACCATCAACAAGTGGTAGTCTTCGGCTGAAAACTCGCGATTGGAAAGCTTGTTAACCGCTTCGATGACACCCACAATGCGTTCGCCGTCTAACAGCGGTACACAGGCGAGGGTTTGCGTCGTGAATCCAAATGTCTCATCGACCTGCGGGTAGAAGCGTGGATCCTTGCGCACATCCTGAACCACGGTCGGCTCCCGGTTTTCTACCACCCAGCCTGCGATCCCTCGCCCGGGGGGGAGGCGGTAACCGGTAAGGCGATCGCGTGCTTCGCCCCGAACAATGGCAAAGACAAGTTCATCAGTCTCGTCATCCTTGAGCAGCAGTGAACCGTCACTGGCACCCAGCACGGCCAGGGCAGAGCCGAGCAGGTCATCGAGTACGGCGAGCAGATCCGTTTGTGGGGTCATGCGTTGGATCAGGTCCTGAATGGCGCTCAAGCCGCGCACCGAGGAACGCAGGACCGTCAGCTCATCCTTGAGTTCCTGGTTTTCCTGTCGGAGGCGGGATACTTCGCCCTGTAAGAAGCGCAGCGGATCGCGTGTGTCGACCATAGTTTTGACCCTCCCTGTCCAGTGATCTTAGCATAGGAGGCGGTCCAGAAAAAGCAGAGCCTTTAAACAAAAAAACACCCCGCAGCGCAGGGCGTTTCTGTGGGTTATCCAGGCTAGATAAGCGTGACTTCCGCCGCCTGAAGCCCTTTAGGGCCGTCTTCTATGATAAATTCGACGTTCTGGCCTTCTTCCAGCTTGCGGTAGCCATCCATCTGGATCGCGGAGAAGTGCACGAAGACATCGTCACCATCTTCACGGCCGATAAAGCCGTAGCCCTTAACGGTGTTGAACCATTTCACGGTTCCATGTATACGATCAGACATTTTCTTCATACCTCCTGCAGCAGGACAGCAGCTCCTTTGTGAGTATGGTCTGAGAAACACAAAACCGCCGGAAGGGTTCACCGGGCGGTAGGTTCTCTGGAGTCTGCTTCGTCTGGGTCCTGCACGGCGCGCATGGTATCATGCACGCAAATTTGCGTCAAGGCCTTTTGAAGGGTATCGATCGCCTGCGCGCATGCGCAGGAAAAAGCGAGCGATCGGATTAACTGACTATCGCCGTGAGGTCTGTCTATGAACATCTATTTCTCCTGCTCGTTAACCGGCGGTCGCGATGATGAGGGCATATATGCCCATATTGTCGACCACCTGCTCGAGCGCGGCTGTGAGGTCCCCACAGAACACCTCGCTCGGCCGGAGGTCATGGAATTGGAAAAGGTTGTCGATCCAGAAGAGGTCTATATGCGTGATATTGAGTGGATTATGGCGTGTGATGCCGTGATTGCCGAGGTGAGCACGCCCTCACACGGTGTCGGGTACGAGATCGCGTATGCGCTGGGCGCCGGCAAAGCGGTGCTGTGCTGCTACCGGGAAGGCGCCAAAGTATCGAAGATGATCACCGGAAACCCATCACCTGATATCCAGGTGAAATCCTATCGTTCGGAACAAGAGGCTCTCGACCTGGTTGATGCCTTCCTTGACGGGTGAGCGAGGCGATCACACGGCGTAGATTACAATCGAAACGTAACGGTCCATTCAGGAGGCAACCGAGCAAGATGTCAGATAGACCAAGGATTTTCGAGTATTTGCATTGGATCGCACACGATTCATTTCGCATCGACCATCCCGTAACGATCTATATTGATCCCTGGAAGCTCCCGGAGGGGAGCCCAAAGGCGGATATTGTGCTCGTGAGTCATGACCACCACGACCACTGCTCTCCTCAAGACGTGGAAGCGGTGCGCAGCGCCGATACGGTTGTCATCGCTAACCCTGGGGCGGCGCAAAAATTGGAAGCGCCGGTGGAGGTCATACACCCCGGGGAGTCGACTGAACACGCGGGTATCAAGATCGAAGCGGTTCCTGCCTATAACGTTGAGAAACCCTTCCACCCTAAAGAAGAGGGGCACGTTGGATACATCCTTGAGATAGAGGGCGAGCGGCTGTATTTCGCGGGCGATACCGACCACATCCCCGAGATGGAGTCAATCGAATGTGATCTGGCGCTGCTCCCCGTGAGTGGAAAATACGTCATGGATGCAGAAGAAGCGGCCGAAGCGGCGGAAACCCTGCGGCCAAAACTTATCGTGCCCATGCATTATGGGGCCGGCGTCGTCGGGACAATTGCCGACGCACAGCGTTTTAGAGATCTCACCGATGTCCCTGTCCAAATCATGGATGCGGAGGCACTGCCCTAGCCCGTGGTCACAATGCCTGATTCGACATACGAAAAGTGCGCTCCTTGTGAGCGCACTTATTTTTTGACCAGCTCTCGCCGCAGGTGGTCGTTATCAGGAGACAGCCTCGACCCGTTCTATGTCCGGGAAGAACTGACGTACGGATCCTTCAACCCAGCCACGCAGCGTTGTTTCGGATAACGCACAGGTTTCGCAGGCTCCACCCAGGCGCACTTTCAGCACATCGCCATCAAACGAAACCATGTCCACAAATCCGCCATGATACTGCTCAATGTAGGAACTTATCACGTTGATAAGCGCCTGCATGCGTTCCTCAGGGGGAACGTCCGAAGCGTGTTCGTGGTTTTGCAGCTCATTCATCGATGCGACTCCTTGAGCGAAGATACTTGCTACTTCTTGACCCCTTGTGAGATCAACTGGACGACGTGTTCATGTGTGTTCTGTAGACGTTGAGCGATGACTTCAGCCAGGCGTTCGAGGATGATGACACCGGTCTCAGGATGGTCCTCGGCAAGCTTGCGAAGCACATCCCCGTCAATCCAGAATGCGTCTGTGTCTTCCAAGCAAACAGCACTTGAAGTATACCGTTTTCGGCCTAAAACGGCCGACCAACCGAAGATACCGTCTTTTTCGATCTCACTCACATCCAATATGTCGCCGTCGTACGGCTTGAAGCGGATGACCACTTTGCCGGCCGAGACTACGTAAACACGATCAGCGCGGTCCCCCTGCATGAATACAGTTTCGCCCGACGAGAAGGATTCAGTGCTGAATTGTTCAGCGACGAGATTCAGGTGCTTCTGATCCAAATCACGAAAGAGCGAAACCTGTGTGAGCGTGTTCGGGGCTACCATATGTACTCCAATATCCTTACAACGTGGGTCTAGTTTATAGTGGAGACAATGGCGGTCCGAAGTGGCTTCCTTCCTTATTTGGTAGACATCCATCACCTTGGCATGGAAGCCTGAAAAAGTGAAACATTCTTGACGATGGTTTGATTTATCGGTATAGTTACGACTACAGGCAAGCATCTGGGTGCCCCCCTCACCTAGATGTTTGTCTGCTGCTTTAACCTTCAGAAATCATCCATTCGACCCACATCCGATGACGCACTTTTAATGAGCTTTAAGCCTCAGCCAGGGCCTGGAGTGACTCGCCGAGCCGGTCTATTTCTTCCGTTGTGTTGTAGTGCGTCAGCCCAACCCGAAGCATTCCGCCTTGATCCTCCACACCGAGGCGTCGTGTGACAGCCAGCGCGTAGTAATTGCCATCCCAGGTGTAAATACCATGTTCTCCCAGATAGCTTGCGATGGCGCGTGGATGGTGTCCCTTCAGCGTAAACGATACCGTGGGCACACGCTGCGTGATCGTCTCCGGACCTTGCAGCCCCCATATTCGCAGCCCTGGCACGGTGCGCAACGTGTTCAACAGGTGTTTTGAGAGCTCCAGTTCGTACGTCTGGATCGACTGCATGGCGCGTTTCAACGTCGATTTTTGTTCTTCCTGTGAACCTGTGTCGGGTGGACCTGGGAGTGCGGCAAGATACTCAAGCGCACCGAGGACCCCGGCGATGCCTTCGTGATTCTGTGTTCCGGTTTCGAATTTCCCGGGCGGTTCGGAGGGCGCCGGCCGCACGCGGTAGGCGTTCAACCGGTTAAGCAGCGAACGTTTGCCGTAGAGGACGCCGACGTGTGGACCGAAAAATTTGTAAGTAGAGACCACGAGGAAATCGCAATCTAAAGCTTGAACGTCGAGTGGGCCATGAGGTGCGTACTGAACGGCGTCGATATAGGTCAGCGCACCCACTGCATGGGCGCGCTGGATGATCTCTTCGACAGGGTTGATCGTGCCTACGGCATTAGAGGCATACCCCACGGCTACAAGGCGCGTGCGATCAGAGAGAAGTCGATCCAATTGGTCAAGCTTGAGCGTGCAATCTTCAACGTCGAAATCAAGCCAGTGAACCTGAACCCCGCGTTCCTCCGCGATTTTCAACCACGGCGAGATATTCGCATCGTGATCGAGGCGGGTTACGATCAATTCGTCACCAGCCTTGAATTCGAGCGCAAGCGACCGGCTTAGATTGAACGTGAGCGAGGTCATGTTCGGGCCAAAGACGACTTCAGCAGGATCGCTAGCGTTGAAAAAATCAGCCATCGCGCCCCGGGCTTGATCGATTATCTCATCAGATCGCCGGCTGGTTTCAAATGCTCCGCCGTGGTTGGCGTTTGTCCCGCGCAGGTAGGCGACCATTCGGTCGATGACCTGCACGGGCACCTGGGTGCCTCCCGGGTTATCGAAAAAGACGATATCCCCCTTGAGTGCCGGAAACTGTTTACGAACCTCTTCTGGGCGTATCGCCATCTTCAACTCCAATCCAATGATTTCAGTCCTGATCCTGCTTCAACCGCTGGAAGATTTCTTCGGCTTCACACAGGTCGTCCTCCGTGTTGATGTTAAAGAATGACACGCCAGCCTTGTCGAACTGGCGGATGATTTTCGCCCCGATCGGGTAAACGCGAACCGATGAGAAGTAGCTGATCATACGCTTTTCACCTGAGCGCAGGGCTTCATCGACGGCAGGCAGGCAGCGGCTGCGGTTGTACAACGCCTGTAGCGGCTCATAGCGGCCAGCATGCTCGGGGATGATGACGTCGCCTTGATGGCGGTGAGCGATGATGTATTCCAGCAGCCCGCGGTTGGCGAAGGGGGCATCACAGGCCAGGAGCAGCACGTCTTCACCCTCAGCAGCCTGCAGCGCGGTTGCCAACCCATGCAGTGCCCCGGCACCCGGGGAGCGATCACCAACCAGCCGTATGCCGAGATACTCGAGGCGCTCAGGATCGTTGGTGGTGATCAGCAAGTCTTCTCCCAGACCCCGAGTGCGCTCGATAACGTGCTCGATCAGCGGTCGGCCATTAAGTTTGACCAACGCTTTGTCCCTGCCCATCCGGCTTGATTGCCCACCAGCTTGAATTGCGATCGTCAGCATGCCCCCATTGTACCCATTTGATGGAGGACGGGAACGCGGGTGTTATAATCGTGACACATTATGTCCTCACTTGCGAATGTCCTGGACTCGATGACGGTCCCCGGTGAGCTTTATGAGCGCCTGCCTGACGGCGCAGTGCGGTGCTACGCCTGCGGCCACCGCTGCCTGGTGCGCGAAGGACGACGGGGAATTTGCAAAGTACGCTTCAACGAGGGCGGAACCCTTAAGGTTCCCTGGGGCTATGTCGCCGGACTTCAATCGGACCCCACCGAGAAGAAACCTTTTTACCATCTACTGCCTGGCTCAGACACTTTGACGTACGGAATGCTGGGCTGCGACTTCCACTGTTCCTATTGTCAGAACTGGGTCTCATCCCAGGCATTGAGGGATCCCGCGGCGGACGTCGCGGTCGGTCATTGGCGGCGGGTCACCCCGGATGAGCTGGTAGGCTACGCCAGGCGCATGGGGGCACAGGTCATCGCTTCGTCCTACAACGAGCCTTTGATCACCTCGGAATGGTCGGCGGCGATCTTCGATAAGGCGGTCAAGGAAGGCTTCAAATGCGCTTATGTCTCGAACG